>DASYHX010000345.1:0-7995 GCA_035998065.1 Pseudorhizobium sp. | reverse complement strand
CGAGCATCCCACATAAAGAACAATCGTCGGAAAAACCCAAATCCAAACCAAAGCTCGGATCCAAATCAGCATTCGCTAATTCTTGAGATTTCTCTAGAACGAAGGACATCGTCGCCAGCAGCGCCGCCGCCCTCGTTGGTGGTTGTGCTTATAAGGGGACTGCTGAGCGGAAGTCAACGGGCTATTTCAAAAATCTGTCATTTTTCTCATCTCATCACTCGATGCCTTGCCGTCGCGCGCATGCCGACCGAGGTCCTGCGACCGATCGGCTGACACGAGCGACGGCTCGCCTCCCGCCGTTGAACCCTGGTGGAACATAGGGCTATGAAGACCACGGTCTGTGGCAACGTGCGTCAAAGCGCACACGGATGAGAGCGAGCAAAGACGGATCATGACGAAGACACCGCCCTCCCACCAACCACAGTTGCCGCAATTGCCGGTTCTTGCCGTCCTGCCGGACTTATATGACGCATTTCGAACAGGGAATCGTGCGGTTCTCTCAGCGCCGCCGGGCGCCGGCAAGACGACGCTCGTCCCGCTCGCGCTCCTGCAGGAGGCGTGGTGCGCTGGCAAAATCATCATGCTCGAGCCGCGGCGACTGGCTGCGCGGGCGGCAGCCCGGCGGATGGCTGACCTGCTGGGAGAGACGCCGGGCGAGACCGTCGGCTATCGCATGCGGCTCGACAGCCGCGTCTGCGCGCACACGCGCATCGAAGTGGTGACGGAAGGCGTCTTTGCACGGATGGTTCTGGAGGAGCCTGACCTGAACGGCATCTCCATGGTGATCTTCGACGAGTTTCACGAGCGCTCGCTCGAGGCGGACTTTGGCCTTGCTCTGGCCCTCGACGTCCAGGCCGGACTTCGCGAGGATCTTCGCGTGCTCGTCATGTCGGCAACACTTGACACGGAGCGGGTCGCGGAGCTGCTCGACCGCCCTCCGATCATCATCAGCGAAGGGCGCAGCTTTCCGGTCGAAGTGCAGCATCGCGAACGGACTGCAGGCGAGCGGATCGAAGACTCGATGGCGCGCGCCATCATCACCGCGCATGGCAGCCAGGGCGGGTCCATTCTCGCCTTTCTCCCAGGTCAGGGTGAGATCCTGCGTACGGCGGAACGGCTTGAAGGGAAACTCGACCCCGATACCACAGTTGTCCCGCTTTACGGCAATCTGGACCAAAAGACCCAGGATGTCGCTGTTCGACCGGCGGCGCCAGGCCACCGCAAAATTGTGCTCGCCACCTCGATCGCCGAAACATCCATCACCATCGACGGCGTGCGAATCGTCATCGACAGCGGCCTGCAACGGCTGCCGGTTTTCGAACCAGCAACCGGAACAACACGGCTCGAGACGGTGCGGGTGTCGCGGGCCTCGGCTGATCAGAGGGCTGGACGCGCCGGACGAACCGAAGCCGGAACAGCCATCCGTCTCTGGCACGCCGGACAAACGGCAGCTCTTCGCCCCTTCACACCGCCCCAGATCCTGTCTTCCGACCTGTCCCAGCTGGCATTGGATCTCGCCTATTGGGGGGTGCGCAATCCGCAGGACATGAAGTTCCTCGACCAGCCGCCGGCAGCGGCACTCTCCGAAGCTCGCAACCTGTTGACCCATCTGGGCGCGCTGGACGACCACCTGACGCTGACGGAAAAAGGAAAACTCATGCGGCGCCTTGCACTGCCGCCGCGTCTGGCGGCGATGGTCATCTCGGCAGCAGCCAAAGGATTTGGACACGCGGCATCGCAGTTGGCCGTGCTTTTGACTGAACAGGGCCTTGGTGGCAGTGACGTCGATCTCGATAACAGACTTCGCCGTTTTCGCACGGAGAGCGGCAGCCGAGCAGAGGCCGCCCGCTCGCTCTCGACCCGGATCGCCCAGACGCTTTCCAAAGTCCCACCTGCGCAAGGTCAAGCCGCGGCAGGCCGCCTGCTGCTGCATGGGTTTCCGGACCGGGTGGCGGCGCAGCGCGGTGGCCGGGGCCGTTTTCTTCTCGCCAATGGACGCGGGGCGGAACTTCCAGAGACGGAAAGGTTGGCGGCCTCGTCCCTGCTGGTGGTCGCCGACTTGACCGGGGCCGCTGCCCGGGCTCGCATCCTCGCCGCAGCAGAGGTCACGCGCGCAGACGTCGAGGATTGCCTCGGAGATCTCATCCACGAGGCCGAAGACTGCGCGTTTGAGCCCGCAATGCGGGAGGTCCGCGCGCGCAAGCAAACGCGGCTGGGTGCTTTGGTGCTGGCGGATTCACCCCTGCCGAAGCCGCGCGGCGAGCTGGCGGCGCGCGCGCTGGCGCAGGGGGTCCGGGACATGGGCATTGGGGCGCTGGCCTTTCCTAAGGATGCGCTCCACCTCCGTCAACGCATCAGCTTTCTTCACCGTACGATCGGGCAGCCCTGGCCGGACATGAGCGACGACGCGCTGGTTGACCGCCTGGACGAGTGGTTCGTGCCATTCCAGGGAGGCAAGACACGGCTTGACGAAATCGATGCGGGTGGACTTGTACAAGGGCTTCGGTCGCTCATCCCGTTTGAGCTATCGCGTGAATTAGACCGGCTGGCACCGACTCACTTCGAGGCGCCGACCGGTCAGCGCCATCCGATTCGCTATGACGGCGACGAGCCGGTTCTTGCAATCCGTGTACAGGAGCTGTTCGGGACGAAGACGCATCCCTCCGTTGCAGGCGGGTCCCTGCCTCTGGTGCTGGAACTCACATCGCCGGCGCATCGGCCGATCCAGACGACCCGCGATCTTCCAGGCTTCTGGGCGGGTTCATGGAAGGAAGTGCGCGGCGAGATGCGGGGCCGCTATCCGAAGCATCCATGGCCGGACGATCCGGCCGAAGCGGCGCCCACGACGCGTGCCAAGCCGCGCCGGACGTGACAGAATGCCGTCTCTTGGACGGCAGCGATAGGCGGTATGGACCAGAGAATGAACCAGATGCAAAGCGATGTCAGCCGCCAGGGCGAAGAAGACGGCCTCTCCTCCTTGCGCCACGCGCAATTTGGATCGTCCAGCCGAAGATTCCGTCTGCAGACGCTGGTGCGGCTGCGTTGGCTGGCCGTTGCGGGCCAGACGGTGACGGTCCTTGCCGTCAGCTTCGTGCTAGACTTCCCTCTGCCACTGACGCAGGCCGGCGTCCTCATTGCAGCCTTGGCCGTCGCCAACATCATGCTGTCGCTCTGGTTCCCGCCGACACAACGCCTCGGGCCGAAGGCGGCGCTTGCACTCTTGAGCTTCGACCTTCTGCAAATGGCGGGGCTCCTCTTCATCACCGGAGGCCTTGCCAATCCCTTTGCACCGCTCATCTGCGTCCCCGTCATCATCTCCTTCGCCTCGCAGCCGCTGCGCCACTCGCTGGTTCTGATCATCCTTGCGCTTGCCTGCACGACTGCGCTTGCGTTTTCGCCTTTTGACCTTCCCTGGTATCCAGGCCAGGCGTTGAGGCTGCAGCCGGTCATGCAGTTGGGCATCTGGTGCGCGATCGCCTCGATGATGTGCTTTGCGGCCTTCTATGCCTATCAAGTATCCAACGAGGCGAGGCTCCTTTCGGATGCGCTCGCGGCAACGGAGCTTGTGCTAGAGCGAGAGAAGCACCTTTCGCAACTCGATGGCCTCGCGGCAGCTGCCGCGCACGAACTAGGGACACCGCTGGCCACGATCAGCGTGATCGCCAAGGAGATGGAGCGGGAATTCGGCGCCGACGAGCGACTGCGGGAGGATGTCCAGCTTTTGCGCAGTCAGAGCGAGCGGTGTCGCGACATCCTGAAGCGTTTGACATCTCTTTCGGCTGCCAGCGAAGAACATATGCGGCGCCTTCCCCTGTCCTCTATGATCGAGGAGGTAGCCGCACCGCATCGCCAATTCGGCATTGAGATTACACTTGCCCGAAAGGGCGACCCGGCAAAGGAACCTGTGTGCTACCGCAACGCCGGTATCCTCTACGGATTGGGGAACTTGGTGGAAAATGCCGTGGACTATGCGAAAAGCCAGGTCACGGTGACAACTGAGCATAGCTCGGAGCGCGTGGTTGTGATCGTCGAGGATGACGGAGCAGGGTATTCGGCAGATATTTTATATCGCATCGGGGAGCCCTATATGACGAGACGAAACAAGGAGCACGAGCGCGCCGGCGGGCTTGGGCTCGGCCTGTTCATCGCAAAAACCCTGCTCGAGAGGTCAGGTGCACGGCTGCGCTTCGAGAATCGAGATGGTGGCGGAGCGGGCGCCAGGATCCGGATAGAGTGGCCGCGGTCCATGCTGGAGGAAGGCTAGGCGCCACACGGCCTGAGCCGCATTCGCTTCTGGAGAAGAGAGATGGAAACAACAGTACAAGCCGCCGCGGAGACCGCGATGGAGAACTCGGTTGAACCGGATCCTACCCTGCTGATCGTTGACGACGATGGGCCGTTCCTGCGGCGGCTGGCCCGCGCCATGGAGGCCCGCGGTTTTGCGGTCGAGGTTGCAGAGTCTGTGGCGGAAGGAATCGCCAAGTCACGAAGCAATCCGCCGAAGTATGCCGTCGTCGATCTACGGTTGGGTGATGGCAACGGGCTGGACGTCATCGAGGTAATCCGTCAACGCCGCCAGGACACGAAAGTGGTTGTCCTGACTGGGTACGGAAACATCGCGACTGCGGTAACGGCGGTGAAGCTCGGCGCGCTCGACTACCTTGCCAAGCCCGCCGATGCGGACGACATTTTTCATGCGCTGACACAGCGCCCGGGTGAAAAGGCAGAGGTACCGGAGAATCCAATGTCGGCCGACCGGGTCCGCTGGGAACATATCCAGCGCGTCTACGAGATGTGTGAGCGCAACGTTTCGGAAACGGCGCGTCGTCTCAACATGCACCGGCGGACGCTGCAGCGGATATTGGCGAAGCGGGCGCCGAAGTGACAGCGATCAGGTGTCTTCGAAGCTTCTGCCGGTCGCCCATTCTGCCAAGGTCAGCCTGCGGGCGCCAACGCGCGAAAAGTTCAACATGACGGATTTGCGGGTCGCGGACGCGAGCCGATGCTCTGGCGCTTCGCGCATCAGATGCGCGCCATAGCCGTCTGACAGGAACAGCCCGCAGTCTTGCGGAAATATCTCCAGCGGCACGTCCCGGTGTGTGGCGAAGAAAAGCCTATCGCAATAGGTTCGATAGTCGGGCCATTTGTGGTCGACGCGAAAATCCTCGATGGAGGTCTTGATCTCAATGATCCAGACCTCGCCCTTCTCTGAGATCGTCATAAGGTCCGCGCGTCGCCCGTTAGGGAGCACCAATTCCGGCAAGCTCGCGTGGCGCATCTCGTGGAGAAGGACCTGTAGGCCCCGGCGCACCATCATAGCGCGGGTCGACTGGCGGCCATCGATGAGCGGGTTGCTGTTGGTTATGTTGACAATGGCCATGGGGTCTACATCGATCTGTGCGCGGATGTTGCAAAAAGGGCAGTGCCGCCGTCATTTCTGCGCTCACCGCAGCGACCTACGGTGCAGCGACTTGCCAAGCCCCTTCTATTCGAAAATAACGCTCCCATAAAGGCGGCGCACCGCCTGCATCGCTTTATCCCTTTTACGAGACAAATCCATGCGCATCCGCACAAGCATGCTCGCCCTCGGCCTTCTGACGTCCGTTATCCCGGCCGGGTGCTCTACCACATCCACAGCGCCGGAAGCGGCTCGTGTCGAGACGAAGGGGATCTTCACCGATTCCTACGGGGCCGTCACTGATGCGGGCTATGCGCTTCCGGCGATCCCAATCAGCCAGCTGGACAAACGATTCCATCGCCAGATCGTCGATTACGCGACCAATGAAAATCCAGGAACCATCGTGGTCAACACCCGTGAGCGCTTCCTGTATTATGTCCTGCCGGGCAAGAAAGCGGTCCGCTACGGTATCGGCGTCGGCAAGCAAGGTTTTTCCTGGTCCGGCGAGGCCTATGTTGCCTGGAAGCAGGCTTGGCCGACCTGGCATCCCCCAAAGGAAATGGCCGAGCGCAAGCCGGATGTCGCACGCTATGTCGAGGATGGTATGGGTCCGGGCCTCCACAACCCGCTCGGTGCCCGCGCCATGTATCTGTTCAACGAGAAGGGCCAGGACACGCTCTTCCGTCTTCACGGAACACCCGAATGGTCATCAATCGGCACGGCGGCGTCCTCGGGCTGCATCCGCCTGATGAACCAGGACGTGATCGACCTTTACAAGCGCGTGCGTCCGGGCCGAAACGCCAAGGTTGTGGTTATCCAGTGACCCTTCGAAAGTCTGCAGCGAAGAAGCCGCCGGATCGCTCCGGCGGCTTCTTCGCTCAAGCCTGTGGCCTTGCCTTCCGCTCGAGGCGACGCTGGTGCAGGACCGGCTCGGTATAACCGTTGGGCTGCTCGCGGCCCTTCAAGACAAGGTCCAGTGCTGCCTGAAACGCGATGGAACCATCAAAATCGGGCGCCATCGGACGATAGAGAGGATCGCCCGCGTTCTGTCCGTCAACCACGGCGGCCATCCGCTTCATCGTCTCCACGATCTGCTCTTTTGTCACCACATCATGATGAAGCCAGTTTGCCATGTGCTGGGCGGAGATGCGCAGGGTAGCACGGTCCTCCATCAACCCGATGTCATTGATGTCGGGTACCTTGGAGCACCCTACCCCCTGGTCGATCCAGCGGACGACATAGCCGAGGATACCCTGGGCGTTGTTGTCAATCTCGCGCTGAATCTCCTCCGCAGTCCAGTTCGGACGCGTGACAACCGGAACGGACAGGATGTCGGATAGCTTCGCGCGCGCCCGGCTTTTCAGCCCCGCCTGAACCTCCACCACGTTGACCTTGTGATAATGCGTGGCATGCAGCGTTGCGGCAGTCGGCGACGGAACCCAGGCTGTGTTGGCGCCGGCTTTCGGGTGGGCAATCTTCTGCTCCAGCATGGCCGCCATCAGGTCCGGCATGGCCCACATCCCCTTGCCGATCTGTGCGTGACCGGAAAGGCCGCATTCGAGGCCGACGTCCACATTCCACTTCTCGTACGCGCTGATCCAGGCGGCCTGCTTCATGTCTCCCTTCCGGATCATCGGGCCGGCTTCCATGGAAGTATGGATCTCGTCGCCGGTGCGGTCGAGGAAACCGGTGTTGATGAAGACAATCCTCTCGCGGGCGGCCCGGATACATTCCTTCAGGTTGACCGTCGTGCGGCGCTCCTCGTCCATGATGCCCATCTTGATGGTGTTGGACGGCATGCCAAGGGCTTCTTCCACGCGTGCGAAGATCTCGCAGGCGAAGGCAACTTCTTCCGGTCCATGCATCTTTGGTTTCACCACATACATGGAACCTGTGCGCGAGTTCTGGCGGCGGCCGTTAGGCCCAATGTCGTGCAGCGCAATGAGCCCCGTCACGACGGCATCCAGAATACCCTCGGGAACTTCCCTTTCGTCCTGGTCCAGAACCGCAGGATTGGTCATCAGGTGGCCGACATTGCGTACCAGCATCAGGGAGCGGCCCTTGAGGGTGGCACTGTCGCCATCGGGCGTTTTGTAGGAAAGGTCCGGCTCCAGTTTGCGAATGAAGGTTCGTCCCCCCTTGCTCACCTCTTCCTGCAGGTCTCCCTTCATCAGACCGAGCCAGTTGCGATAAACGAGGACCTTATCGTCGGCATCGACCGCAGCAACGGAGTCTTCGCAGTCCATGATGGTGGTGATTGCCGACTCCAGCCGAACGTCGGAGATCTTCGCCGAATCGTCCTTGCCAATCGCCGTTGTAGGATCGATCCTAATATCGATGTGTAGGCCATTCCTACGGAGAATGACGCTTGTGGGCTCGAACGCCTCTCCGACATAACCCACAAACTGGGAGGGATCAGCAAGTTCAACCGTACGACCCTCGGGTCCTGCGGCCGTCAGCCGGCCGGCTGCAACCACTAAAGAGGTCACGTCGCTCCAGCTCGCGCCGGAAAGCGGGGCAGAGCTATCAAGAAACTCGCGCACCCAAGCGATGACCTTGGCACCACGCGCGGGGTTATAGGTGCCTGATTTCTCGGC
>DASYHX010000335.1:0-27330 GCA_035998065.1 Pseudorhizobium sp. | reverse complement strand
GAGGCACAGGATGTCCCGCCCCCAGACCAACCTCAGTGGCCACGTCGAGGTCATCCACTGGCCCTCGCTTTTCGCCGCCATATCCGCCATCAGCGCGGTTGGTATAGCCATCGGGCTAGGCCTTCCGCTGCTGAGTATCATCCTTGAGAAACGCGGCGTTTCGTCGACGCTGATCGGTCTCAACAGCGCCATGGCGGGTGTAGCGGCCATGATTGCGGCACCGATCACCACCCGCCTCGCCCATCATCTTGGCGTCGCGAGAACTATGCTGTGGGCGGTGCTGATTTCTGCCGTCAGTGCCCTTGGGTTCTATTATGCCGAAGCATTCTGGATGTGGTTTCCGCTGCGGTTCGCGTTTCATGGCGCGACCACGACGCTTTTCATTCTGTCCGAATTCTGGATCAATGCCGCAGCGCCGCCTCGCCGGCGAGGCCTGGTACTTGGGATCTATGCAACCGTATTGGCCATCGGCTTTGCAATGGGGCCGCTTCTCTTTTCCGCGCTGGGGAGCGACGGAATCAGACCTTTCCTCTTCGGAGCCGTGGCGATCTTGCTTGCTGCGATCCCTATTTACCTAGCGCGCAAGGAGAGCCCGATCCTCGACGAGAAGCCGGAGCGACATTTCCTGCGCTACATCTTGCTCGTGCCGACTGCGACGGCCGCCGTCTTTGTTTTCGGCGCGGTGGAAGCGGGTGGCCTGTCCCTGTTTCCCATCTACGCATTACGATCGGGGTTCACCGAGGCTCAAGGCGCATTGTTGCTCACGGTCATGGGCATAGGCAACATGGTGTTTCAGATCCCGCTCGGGATGTACTCGGACCGTCTTCACGACAGGAGGCCCCTTCTTGCGCTCATGGCCGTCATCGGCCTCGCCGGATCGCTGCTCCTCCCCCTCCTGATCGAGAATTGGCTGCTGACGGCCGTCGTGCTGTTGTTTTGGGGCGGCTGCGTCTCCGGTCTCTACACCGTGGGACTTGCCCATCTCGGCTCACGACTCACTGGTGCGGATCTTGCTGCCGCCAATGCCGCGTTCGTGTTCTGTTATGCCGTCGGCACCGTCGCAGGGCCTCAAGCCATCGGAGCCGCCATCGATGTCAGCGGAAACGATGGCTTCGCATGGGCCCTCGCCGCCTTCTTCGGCCTCTACGTCGTTCTTTCCGTCGGCCGGTTCCTTTTTAAACCGAAACAGACTTGACTTTCTGGGCGCGATTTGTAGTTTCGCGCCAGATTTCGCCGTGGGCACCGTCCGGTCATCCGCGGCTTTCACTTTTCCTAAAGGCAGAACACCATGGCGAAAGCTACGACCATCAAGATCAAGCTGCTGTCGACGGCGGACACCGGTTTCTTCTACGTAACCAAGAAGAACAGCCGTACCTTTACGGACAAGATGTCCAAGACGAAATACGACCCGATTGCTAAGAAGCACGTCGAGTTCAAGGAAGCCAAGATCAAGTAAGCTGGTCTTCAATAAGGGCGTGAACCTGTAGGTTGCGCCCTATTGCTTGTTCCCTGGCAAAGAAAAAGCGCCGCTCCAATAGGAGACGGCGCTTTTCTTTTGGGGGTCGACCGGCTGCAAAGCGGCACGAGGAACCGCCTTTGACTGCAACCCGGTCGACCGACCCCACGACCCAGGAGATGCGGCGGACCTGAGCATCATGGGGTATCTGAACCGACGAAGATAAGTATATGTCCAATCCAAAATCGCGCAAAACGGGAGGAAGATCAACATATTCTTAAATTCGGCAGCAAGAAGATCCACTCTTGGTTAAAATCTGCACACAATAGTGGAGCGGACACCCTGCCTGCACCGCAGAAGAATTCATCAAGCGAAAGCGATCAGCGACGTCGCCACGATGATGATGGTCACACCACCTTTTGAAGTTTGGTGGGGAACGCGATGCTTTCAATGCTGCGCGAGGCTGTCGCTTCGCGCGGCGGGCCTGAAAGAACGACGCGATCGCGCCCGCCATTCTTCGCCTCGTAGAGTGCCCTGTCGGCCTGTTTGAGAAGCTGCTCAGGGGTCTCCGCTCCGCCGTCGTTGGACGCAACTCCCAGCGAAGTCGTAATAGTCAGTGTCAAACCTGCCTTCTTGAGAACGAAAGGCTCGCTGGCGATCAGGTTACGGAGCCGTTCTGCGATCGCACTCGCGACGTCGGCGTCCGTATCGGGCATCACCAGGACGAACTCTTCGCCTCCATATCGGCATGCAAGATCCGCACCCCGCACAGTTGATCGGATGCGGTTGGCAAATTCCTTCAGCACCTCGTCGCCGACATCGTGCCCGTGGGTATCGTTCACATCCTTGAAATGATCGATATCCGCAATGCAGATCGAGAGCGAACGTCCCCGCGCGGCTGCGCGATCGAACAGCGTTCTAAGGTGGTTGTCGAGATAGCGACGATTATGGAGGCCGGTCAAGCCGTCGGTAACCGCGAGTTCGATCGTCTGGCGCAGGCTGGTGCGAAGGCGGTCGTTGAACCGTTTCCGCTTGATCTGGGTAAGGCTTCGCGCAAGCAGTTCGTTGGGATCTATGGGACGTACAATGTAGTCATTAACGCCGATGTCCAAAGCGCGGGCGATCATGTCCTCGGCCCCGGGCTCCGTGACAAGGAGCAGCGGCAGAAAGCGGGTGCGTTCAAGCGAGCGCAGATGAGAACACAGACGAAGGGGGTCGTACTCCTCGAGATTGGCATTCACGATAACGAGGTCGAAAGGGTTTTCGGCCGCTTCGAAAAGTGCCGCCTGCGGATCAGAGATGGCAACAACATGCGCAATCGGCTTCAGCGCCTTCATGATGCGCTCATGCGAGCTTGCACGGCCGTCAACCAGGAGCACCTGCCCCGGCTCGTCACGGCCGTCCGGGCCCTTCAGCATGTCCTCGATACCGATGTTCTGCGCGGTTTCTGCGCGAATACGTAGCTCATCACTTAGGGTTTTCAGGCGAACAAGACTTTTCACGCGGGAGATGAGTTGCAGATCATTGACCGGCTTCGTGAGAAAATCATCCGCACCGGCCTTCAGCCCACGAACCCGGTCCGCCGGCTGATCGAGAGCCGTCACCATCACCACAGGAATGTGAGCCGTTCGCTGATCCGCCTTCAGTCGCTCGCAGACCTCGAAGCCGCTGATGCCCGGCATCATGATATCCAGCAGGACGAGATCGACATGCGTGCCCCTGCAAATGTCGAGTGCCTTGAATCCGTCGTCCGCCGTCAGCACGTCGAAATATTCCGCGAGCAGCCGTGCCTCCAGCAGCTTCACGTTCGCAGGAATATCGTCCACCACCAGAATGCGCGCCGTCATGCCAAGTACTCCCGCCTCATGCGTCGCCCAGGTAGGTCTTGATGGTCTCTATGAAGTTGGGCACCGAGATGGGTTTTGATACATAGGCCTCGCACCCGCCCTGACGGATTCTCTCTTCATCGCCCTTCATGGCGAAGGCGGTAACGGCGATCACGGGGATGATGTGAAGCTCATCGTCCTCCTTCAGCCACTTGGTGACCTCCAGGCCCGAAACCTCCGGGAGTTGGATATCCATGAGGATGAGGTCCGGGCGGTGCTTGCGAGCAAGGTCCATTGCCTCCATGCCGTTGCGGGTCTGGATGGTTTCGTAGCCGCAAGCTTCGATGAGGTCGCGGAAGAGCTTCATGTTCAGCTCGTTGTCTTCGACAATCATGACCCGCTTGGGCATGCACCTGTCCCCAATCCTGCTTCTTACCGGATACCCAACTATATCTGGTTGCGTCGTTGCGAGTTCCCTGAGTATGTGAAACCACGCTAGAAGCATTTGGTTGAAAAAGAGGTAATCCCTTGGGTGCAATGCCACGCAATCCCAAAAGCACGACAGTGGGGCCCGAACAGGCGGAGCGGACGGCCATCTCCATCCTTGGCTGGCTTGCAGCCGAACCGGAAATGCTGGGTCGGTTCCTTGCGCTTTCGGGACTTGAGGCAAGCCAGCTTCGTGACGCTGTCAACGACCCGGCCTTCCTGGCCGGAATGATCGATTTTCTCGTCAGCCACGAGCCGACGCTGCTGGCCTTCTGCGAAGCCTCGAACACATCGCCTGAAACGGTGGAGGCGGCATGGCGGCATTATTCGAAGCCGGGCCTCGATTCCGGCCAGTATTGAAGAAGTTGTGCGGCGAGGAAACAGCGATCCGTCTCGCTATTGAGCCTCCGGGCCAGTGCGCGTAATGTGCAGTTGTTCAACTTATGTTCCGCCCATGAAAACTGCGCCCGACCTTCGACTTGGCTTCTGTCGCGACTGCCTTGCCGAGCAGAAGGCCGAAGTGCGCCGCTGCCACAGGTGTGGCAGCCCAAGGCTCGTCTATCACGCAGAGCTCTACCAATTGTCCCTTGCGCACGTGGACTGCGACGCCTTTTACGCCGCTGTCGAGAAGCGCGACAACCCGGAACTCCTCGACAAGCCGGTGATCATCGGTGGCGGCAAACGCGGCGTGGTTTCGACTGCCTGCTATATCGCTCGGATCAACGGCGTGCGCTCGGCAATGCCGATGTTCAAGGCCTTGGAGGCCTGTCCCGAGGCAATTGTGATCCCACCGAACATGGAGAAATATGCGAAAGTCGGTCGCGAGGTCCGGCAGATGATGCAAGATCTGACGCCACTCGTTCAGCCCCTCTCGATCGATGAAGCTTTCCTCGACCTGGCCGGGACGGAACGCCTTCACCACGATCCGCCGGCCCGGATCCTGGCGAGGTTTGCCAAGCGTGTGGAGGCCGAGATCGCCATCACCGTCTCGATTGGCCTCTCCTACTGCAAGTTTCTCGCCAAGGTCGGCTCTGACCTGCAGAAGCCGCGGGGGTTCTCGGTGGTCGGACGGCAGGAGGCAATCGAATTTCTCGCACCCCGTCCGGTGACGACGATCTGGGGTGTTGGCAAGGCTTTTGCAACAAAGCTGGAGACGGATGGAATTCGCAAGATCGGTCAACTGCAGACGATGGAAGAGAGCGATCTCATGCGTCGCTACGGCTCAATGGGCCAGCGGCTCTACCGCCTGTCGCGCGGTATCGACGACAGGGACGTCCATGCGAACGACCCGGCCAAGAGCGTGTCAGCGGAGACGACATTCTTCGAGGACATATCGCGACATGAAGAGCTGGTCCCTATCCTACGGCGCCTTTCGGAAAAGGTCTCTGCCCGGCTGAAGAAGCAGTCTGTGGCCGGGTATACAGTCGTGCTGAAGCTCAAGACGGCCGACTTCAAGAGTCGGACCCGCAACCGCCGCCTGGAAGACCCGACTCAACTCGCGGACAGGATTTTTCGCACCGGGCTATCCATGCTTGAGCGGGAAACGGACGGAAGCCGCTTCCGGTTGATCGGCGTCGGCGTCACGGATCTCTGCGATCCCGCACGAGCCGATCCGCGCGATCTGGTCGACCAGGACGCCGCCCGGCGGGCGGCTGCGGAAGCCGCCATGGACCGTCTTCGTGACAGGTTCGGCAAAGGAGCCGTGGAGATCGGCTACACCTTCGGAGGCAGGCGCGGCGATCAATGATATGTGATGCGAAAGTGTCTGGTTAGCACCTCCTCAACGGACGCCCTAAAATCTTCATTAAGTCCTCGGCGATACCCTCGGGCCTCGTATTGCGTAAGAGGTCATCATGCTGCGTCGTCTCGTGTTCAGTCTCGGGCTCCTGTCCGCGACCGTACTTTCCCATTCCGCCTCCGCCGAGATCCAGAGCACACTGCAGATCATTGTTTCCAAGGACAGGCAGTCGATGACTGTCTACGATGGAGACCAGGTGATCGCCACCTCGCGGGTCTCCACAGGCAAGGCGGGCCACACCACGCCAAGCGGCATTTTCTCCATCCTGGAGAAGCGGAAGTATCACGAGTCCAACATCTACTCGAATGCGCCCATGCCCTTTATGCAGAGGCTTACCTGGTCTGGTATCGCCCTGCATGAAGGCCATGTGCCCAGCTACCCGGCATCGCACGGCTGCATTCGGCTGCCGCGTGAATTCGCAAAGAAATTGTTCGGCATGACGGATCGCGGCGTTCATGTCCTTATCTCGGATGCGCCGGTTGAGCCGGCCTCCATTCAACACGTCAATCTGTTCGCACCGCTCAAGCCACTCGCGTCCGAGCCGCTGATGTCAGACATCGACCTGAGGCCAACGGTGAAGCGCAAGACGTCATCTCCCTACCAGGTGGCGATGAATTCGGCAGAGCCGCAACCGGATCTGATGGTGACGGCATCCGTTTCGGCTGACGACCAGCCCCCGCTGCGCATGCTGATAAAGCGCAGGGACAGGCGCGACACCATCCGCGACGTCCAGGAGATGCTCAATGGGCTAGGCTTCCATGCGGGTACGCCTGACGGGCTGACCGGTACATTGACTCGGTCCGCCATTGCAGGCTTCAAGCGCTGGAAGGACTTGCGGGCAAGTGGAGAGCTGATTTCGGACGACTTCCTTCAGGCGCTTTATCGGTCGTCGGGGCGGACGGAGCCGCCAGCGGCGATGTTGCTTGTCCGGCAGCAGTTCAAGCCGACCTTTGAGGCCCCGGTCGGGCTGAAGAGCCCGGAGATCCCGCTCGGCACGCATTTCTTCACTGCAAAGAATATCGACCGTGAGCGCGAGACAGCGGAATGGCAAGCCGTGACCCTGGCCAACGTCCTGACATCGTCGGAGAAGCAGCGGATGGGAATCGCGCCGCAAGCCCTGCCCTCAACCGCTGCCGAGGCTCTCGATCGGCTGGAAATTCCTGCTGACCTAAGGGAGCGCATCGGGACCATGATGACTGCCGGGACATCACTTACCATCACGGACGAGGGACTGGGGCCGGAAACCGGCAAGGGAACCGACTTCATCACCCTCACCCGCGCAGAAGCGAAAGCAGCGGCTCCCAAGCAGGTGTCTGCTCCGAAGAAGAAGCGCAACGAACCTCGCCGGGCTTACCGAAACGGTATCGGCCTCTACTGAAGATACCGACTCACACGAGTTCGACGTCGAGCACACCCGGCGCCGCCCTGAGGGCGGCGGCGATTTCGGGAGAGATTCGGAACTTCTCCGTCAGTTCCACCTCGATCTCGCGACGGCCATCTTCCTTGATGACGATAAAGGAGACGAGGCCATCGCCCTTAGCGTTCAGGTGACGGGCAACGGTCTTCAGCGGCCCGGAATCGCGGACATAGACCCGGAGTGCTTTCTGCATCCGCACCGATTGCTCTTCCAGAGACACCGCAGTCTGGATCCGCAGACCGATCCCTTCCGGACGCTCGTCCGCCTGAACCGTTATCACCAGAGACTTTCCTGGCTCCAGGAGGTCGCGATACTGAGCCAGCGCCTCGGAGAAAAGAACTGCCTCGAACTGACCGGAGGCGTCCGAGAAGGTAACTATGCCCATCTTGTTGCCCGTACGGGTCTTGCGTTCCTGACGCCCGGTCACTGTACCTGCCAAGCGCCCCGCTGTGGCACCCTGCTTAACCGCAGCCGAGAATTCTGCGAAGCTCTGCACGCGCATCTTGTCCAGCACGTCCTTGTAGGAATCCAGCGGATGTGCCGACAGGTAGAACCCCAGCACCTGATACTCGCGCATCAACTTTTCCGACGGCATCCATGGTGTGAAGGAGGGGAAAACAAGCACCTCCGGCCCGGTAGCAGATGATGACCCAAACATGTCAGACTGGCCACTCGTCTTGTTTTCCTGCACCCGCTGCGCGTAACCGATGATGCGGTCCAGACCCGTCGAGACCTCGGCGCGATCGCGTCCGAAGCAATCGAAGGCGCCTGCGGAGATCAGGCTTTCGAAGACCCGACGGTTGATCTGCTTCGGATCAATTCGCAGACAAAAATCCTCGATGGAGGCGAATGGCTTGTCGCCGCGAACCTCGACGATGTGGTCAACCGCCGATTCGCCCACGCCTTTGATGGCAGCAAGCGCGTAGTAGATCTTGTTATCGTCCGTTTCGAAGCGGCGGAATGAGGTTTGTACGGAGGGCGGAACGACGGCAATACTCAGACGCGCGGCATCCTGACGGAAATCGTTCAGCTTGTCCGTATTGGCCATGTCGAAGGTCATCGACGCAGCCAGGAATTCTGCCGGGTAGTGCGCCTTCATATAGGCAGTCTGGTAGGAGACGATCGCGTAGGCGGCGGCATGCGACTTGTTGAAGCCATAGTTGGCGAACTTCGCAAGCAGGTCGAAGATGAGGTCCGCCTGGGGCTTCGACACACCGTTCTTGACGGCTCCATCGACAAAACGTGCCCTTTGCTTGTCCATCTCCTCCTTGATCTTCTTGCCCATGGCGCGACGCAGAAGATCGGCTTCGCCAAGCGAATAGCCGGACAGAACCTGGGCGATCTGCATCACCTGTTCCTGATAGACGATGACCCCTTGGGTCTCCTTCAGAAGATAGTCGATCTTCGGATGAATCGACTCGATCTCTTCTTCGCCGTGCTTGCGCGCGTTATAGACCGGAATGTTCTCCATCGGGCCCGGTCGATAGAGCGCCACGAGCGCGATAATGTCTTCAATGCAGTCCGGGCGCATGCCGATCAGCGCCTTGCGCATACCGGCACTTTCCACCTGGAACACACCGACCGTCTCGCCGCGCGAGAGCATTTCGTAGGTCTTCTGGTCGTCGAGCGGGATCTTGGCGAGATCCACGTGGATGCCGCGCTTGGCGACGTAGTCGACCGCCGTCTTCAAGACCGTCAGCGTCTTCAGGCCGAGGAAGTCGAACTTGACCAGGCCTGCCTGCTCAACCCACTTCATGTTGAACTGGGTCACAGGCATGTCCGAACGCGGATCGCGGTACATCGGCACCAGCTTCGACAGCGGCCGGTCGCCGATCACGATGCCGGCGGCGTGGGTCGAGGCGTGCCGGTAAAGCCCCTCAATTTTCTGGGCGATATCGAGAAGGCGCGCGACAACCGGCTCCTTCTCCGCCTCCTCCTGCAGCTTTGGCTCCTCCTCGATCGCCTTTGACAGCGGCGTTGGGTTTGCCGGGTTGTTCGGCACCAGCTTGCAGATCTTGTCCACCTGCCCATAGGGCATTTCCAGAACACGGCCGACGTCACGAAGCGCCGCGCGCGCCTGCAGCGATCCAAACGTGATGATCTGGGCCACCTGCTCACGTCCATACTTCTGCTGGACGTAGCGGATCACCTCCTCACGCCGGTCCTGACAGAAGTCGATGTCGAAGTCCGGCATCGAGACGCGCTCAGGATTGAGGAAACGTTCGAAAAGCAGTGAGAACCGCAGCGGATCGACGTCGGTGATGGTAAGCGCGTAAGCAACCAGCGAGCCTGCACCCGATCCGCGGCCCGGGCCAACGGGAATGTCGTGCTGCTTCGCCCACTTGATGAAGTCTGACACAAACAGGAAGTAGCCGGGGAACTTCATCCGCTCGATGACCCCGAGTTCGAAATCCAGACGGTCCCTGTAGTCCTGCTCGCTGTAGCCGGGGCTCATGCCAAGTTCCGCAAGCCTTTGTTCAAGGCCCTCGATTGACTGGCGTCGCAGTTCATCTGCTTCGGCGCGCTCGGCTTCCTCCGCATCTGCAGTCGCGCCGGCGAAACGGGGCAGGATCGGCTTGCGGGTATCAAGAACGAAAGAGCAGCGCCTCGCGATCTCTACGGTGTTTTCCAATGCCTCCGGAAGATCCGCAAACAGCGTCGCCATCTCAGCGCGGCTCTTCAGGTAGTGGTCGGGCGTCAATCGGAAACGGCTGTCGTCTGAAACGATTGCACCATGGGCAACCGCCATCAACGCGTCGTGTGCATCGTAGTCGTCGCGGGAGGGAAAGAATGCCTCATTGGTGGCAACCAGGGGTAGATCGTGCTCATAGGCGAAGGTGACGATCTTCTGCTCGTGGCGTCTGTCATAGTCGCCGTGGCGCTGCAACTCGACGTACAGCCGGTCGTCGAAGAGCTGTTTCAGGCGCAGGAGCCGGCTTTCGGCCTGAGCGGCGTTTCCCTCCCTGAGACAGGCATCAACGGGGCCGCCTCTGGCTCCGGTTAATGCAATCAGCCCCTCCGTTCCCGCTTCCTCAAGCCATGATGCGCGGACGTGGACACCCTGGCTGCCGTCCGCGCCCCCGAGGTAAGCGCGGCTGACAAGATCGACCAGGCGCTCATAACCTTCTGCCGTTGAGGCCAGGATCACGATCGCCGGCAGCTTTGCAAGCTGGCTTCCCCGCCGCTCCTCCGCCTGATCCTCCATGTCTATGGACATCTGGCAACCGATGATCGGCTGTAGCCCCTCACCCAGCGCCTTCTGAGCAAACTCCAGCGCAACGAAGAGGTTGTTGGTATCGGTGATCGCGATCGCCGGCTGGGCGTCGGCCACTGCCTTGGAAAGAACCTTCTTGAGGGGAAGCGCGCCCTCCAGCAGGGAATAAGCCGAATGGACCCGCAGATGAACGAACTCGGGCGCCTCATCTGCGCCAGTTGTCGCCACCTTTGCCATCTGCTCTGCCATCTTCGTCACTCACCTCATGAATCAGGTGATCTTCCAGCGGAGGAGGCTATGTGTCCAGTTCAGATTGAAACCATTAACGCCTTTCGGAAGAGGACGTTCAGAAAGCCATCATCAACATCGCGAGGCTGGCGACGAAGGTTGCAATGGAAGCAAACGCGGCAATGTCACGAATGAGGTCAGTCATGGTGATCTCCCTTGTTCCTGTCTATTCTCTTTTTGTTCCCTTTTTATTCCCGCGTCAAGCGGTCGAACAAAACAAAAACGCCGCTGCCGGCGTTCTGGTAAACAGAAGGTTAGGGGAAAGAGATCAGCCTTCAGAAGTCGACGATCTTACCACCATCAATGGTCACGCGCCGGTCCATACGCGCCGCAAGCTCGTGATTGTGAGTAGCGATCATTGCCGCAAGTCCCGACTGCCGTACAAGCGCTTCCAGCGCATCGAAGACATAGGAGGCGGTTTTCGGATCGAGATTGCCCGTCGGCTCGTCGGCAAGAAGAACGCGCGGCGCATTCGCGACTGCACGGGCAATGGCAACGCGCTGTTGCTCCCCGCCGGACAACTCCGCCGGGCGATGATCTGCACGATGTCCGATACGCATATAGTCTAGAAGTTGCGCCGCCCGCTCCTTCGCTTCCGACGCATGCAGTCCCGCAATCAGCTGCGGCATCATGATGTTTTCCAGCGCCGTGAACTCCGGCAGAAGATGGTGGAACTGGTAGACAAACCCGATCTCGGTGCGGCGGATGGCCGTGCGCTCCTCATCGGACAGTCCGTTGCAGGCGCGACCACCAATGACCACCTCCCCTCCATCGGGGTGCTCAAGAAGGCCCGCGAGATGCAGCAGCGTCGACTTGCCGGTACCCGATGGTGCAACCAGCGCAACGGTCTCGCCGCTCCGCAGTTCGAAGTCCACGTTATGGAGGATCGACAACATCATCTCGCCCTCGCCATAATGGCGGTCGACGGCCTTGAGCTGGAGGACGGTTTTCGATGCCATGGAGATGGAGGATCCTATTCGTACCGGAGGGCCTGGACGGGGTCGAGCTTGGAGGCGCGCCACGCGGGAAAGATCGTCGCGAGGAACGACAACGCGAGCGCCATCAGCACAACGGTAAGGGTCTCGCTCAAGCTCATCTCCGCAGGCAACTGACTGAGGAAATAGAGCTCCGGATCAAACAACACTGTTCCTGACAGCCAGCTGAAGAACTGACGTATGGATTCGATGTTGAGGCACACGATAACCCCGAGGACCACTCCCGCAATGGTGCCCACCGTTCCGATCGCCGCTCCGGTCATGAAGAAGATCCGCATGACGGCACCGGAGCTCGCACCCATCGTGCGCAGGATCGCGATGTCGCTTCCCTTGTCCTTCACCAGCATGATGAGGCCCGAGATGATGTTAAGCGCAGCCACCAGAACGATCAGCGTCAAAATCATGAACATGACATTCCGTTCCACCTGCAGGGCAGAGAAGAACGTCTGGTTGCGCTGGCGCCAGTCGGTGATGTGGATCTGCCGACCCGCTGCGGCTTCCACCAGCGGGCGAAGCCCGTCGACACCCTCGGGGTTGTCGACGAAGAGCTCGATCGATTGGACCAGCCCATCAGCGTTGAAATAAAGCTGTGCCTCCTCCAGCGGCATGAAGATCATCGTCGCGTCATATTCCGACATGCCGATCTCAAAGACCCCGGAAACGGGATAGGACTTTACCCGTGGGTTTACCCCCATCGGGGTTACGTCGCCCTCGGGAGAGATCAGGGTTATGTCATCGCCTGCGGCGATCCCAAGCGACGCCGCCAGCCGCGAACCGACCAGAACCCCCTGCCCCGACGCAAAGCCGATAATGTCGCCCTGACGGATGTTCCCAGCCACCTCTTGCAGCTTTTCGAGATCTTCGGGCCTGACCCCGCGAACGAGGGCTCCAGATCCGGCCCCGCCACGCCCCGAGGCCAACGTCTGCCCCTCGACCAGCGGAAGAGCCATACGGACACCGGGTACTGCTGAAAATTTCGTGGTTAGGTCTGCATAGTCGGTAAGTGGACCGTCGATGGGCTGAACGATCATATGACCGTTGATGCCCAAGATACGGGAGATAAGCTCGGTCCGGAAACCGTTCATTACCGCCATAACGATGATCAGAGTCGCAACGCCCAGCATGATGCCGATGAAGGAGAAACCGGCGATGACGGAGATGAAGGCTTCCTTGCGCCGCGACCGAAGATAGCGCCACGCCACCATTCGTTCGAAAGCAGAGAATGGCTTAGCCGAGGCGCCGCGGCTCCCTGCTTCCGTTCCATCATCCGCCGCCACGCTCGCCATCCCGTTCCACCTTCCGTTCAACTGCTGTATCGGCCGGATCAGCCGGCGAGCCTGTTCATCGCAGCTTCGATCGTCATGACCTCACGATCGCCGGTCTTGCGGTTCTTGATCTCGACTTCACCGTTAGCCGCCGAACGTGGGCCAACGATAACCTGTAACGGAACTCCGATGAGATCCGCAGTGGCGAACTTCGTACCGGCACGGTCGTCGGTGTCATCGTAGAGTACATCCTTGCCGGCATTCCCCAGGCTCTCATACAGACGACCACAGACGTCATCGCATGCCGCATCACCCGGCTTCATGTTGATCAGCACGATATCGAAGGGCGTAACCGATTCGGGCCAGATGATCCCGTTCTCGTCATGCGAGGCTTCGATGATGGCGGGAACAAGGCGTGTCGGGCCGATCCCATAGGACCCCATGTGAACGAGGTGCTCCTTGCCGTCCGGCCCCTGCACCTTCGCGCCCATAGGCTCCGAGTACTTGGTGCCGAAATAGAAGATATGACCAACCTCGATGCCGCGCGCAGAAAGGCGTTCACCCTCGGCGATCGCGTTGAACGCAGCCTCGTCATGCATCTCAGATGTGGCTGCGTAGAGCGAGGTCCACTTGTCGAAGATCGCCTGCAGGCCCGCCACATCATCGAAGTCCGTATCCGCGGAGGGAATGCCGAACTCGATGAAGCTTCGGTGCGAGAAGACTTCGGATTCCCCTGTATCCGCCAGAATGATGAACTCGTGACTGTGATTGCCGCCGATCGGACCCGTATCGGCGCGCATGGGGATCGCCCGTACACCCAACCGCGCGAACGTGCGCAGGTATGCGACAAACATCTTGTTGTAGGAATGAATGGCCGCTTCTTTGGTCAGGTCGAAGGAATAGGCATCCTTCATCAGGAATTCGCGCGACCGCATCGTGCCGAAACGGGGACGGATTTCGTCACGGAATTTCAGCTGGATGTGGTAAAGATTGAGGGGCAGGTTCTTGTAGGACTTCACATAAGAGCGGAAGATGTCGGTGATCATCTCCTCGTTCGTGGGCCCATAAAGCATCGGCCGATCCTGCCGATCCTGGATGCGCAGCATCTCCTTGCCATAGGCTTCGTAGCGTCCGCTCTCCTGCCAAAGCTCGGCTGACTGCAGCGTCGGCATCAGGAGCTCGATTGCGCCTGAGCGGTTCTGCTCCTCCCGCACGATCGCGTTGACCTTGTCGAGAACGCGCTTGCCAAGTGGCAGCCAGGAATAGATCCCCTGGCTCTGCTGTCGGATCATGCCGGCGCGCAGCATCAGTCGGTGAGAGACAATCTCGGCCTCCTTCGGGTTCTCCTTCAGGATCGGCAGAAAATAACGGGACAGACGCATGGAGTTTTCCGAGTGTAAGAGGCTTACCAGAAGGGAATCGACCTTCCATTCCTTCCGGCTTGGCCAGCGTCATAGCCGGTTCGGGAAGGGATTGGAACCCGCATCAGGGCGACCCTGAAGTCGCGGCTCAGGCAACCGACGCGGCTTCACATCAGGACAAGATGGCAATTTTCGTGACGGTGCTGCGACATATTTGTCGGGTCGTTCAATTTTCCGGATGTGTAGCAAAAATGCAAAATTTGGGGTGACAAGGCTCAAATCTTAGGCTAGGTTCAGCTCATAAAAGAGGCAAGGAGATCAAATCCTTGCTTGTTCGCGGTCAAGTCTTGGGAGGATCAGATCTTAGGCGCGCTCGTCGCTGCCCCGGCAACGGTTAAGGATCACGCGAAACTTAAGACAAGGCCAACAGGCCTTGTTTTTTTTTGGCAGGCTCATCTGCCTTGGACAAAATCCGGCACTATCCGTGGAAGGTTGGCCACGCTGAATCCCAGATAAGTGGAGGCGGCATGCCAGCCTCCATAGACCACCGCCGAGATCAGCGTTGTCAACAGCAGAACACGTCCAATCCGGAAGCGCGCCGGCGCGCTTTCCACGGTCCCCAGAGTCACGTCTCCTTCGTCGTGCTGCGAGCGCATCCCCATCGGCAGGACCGCGAACAACGTAATCCACCAGATGATGAAGTAGACGGCAAAGAACGAGAGAAACGACATCGGGTGCTTCCTGCGGGAGGTGGCTCGCTTATAACCAGAACGGGCGCTGCGCTCAAACGGCCTCTCCGGGGCGGAATGTCACACCTGTTCCAACTCAACGAGAGTCCCATTCATGTCCTTC
The DNA here is from genome assembly GCA_035998065.1 of Pseudorhizobium sp. Taxonomy (GTDB): domain Bacteria; phylum Pseudomonadota; class Alphaproteobacteria; order Rhizobiales; family Rhizobiaceae; genus Neorhizobium. The sequence continues at coordinate 12,372 of DASYHX010000335.1, read as the reverse complement.
GGGTGAAGAAACAGAACCGGCTTGTTGTGTGCGCCCGTCTTCGGGCTGCCATCGCCGAGTATCCTGAGCCCTGCCTGTTTTAGTTGGTCGCGCGCGGCCAGGATGTCCGTCACCTCATAACAGATGTGGTGCATCCCCCCGGACGGATTCTTCTCCAGAAAAGCCTTGATCGGTGACTCTGCTCCCAGCGGCTCGAGAAGTTCAACTTTGCTGTTGTCGAGTTCGACAAAGACCACCGTCACCCCGTGCTCTGGCAGCGCCTGCGGCTGCGAGACTCGAGCGCCAAGCACGTCACGATACGTCGCCGTAGCCTGCGAAAGATCGGGCACGGCGATTGCAACATGGTTGATACGACCCAGCAAAGATCCCTCCCCTAGACCTTATTGACGAATACCGTAACGACCGGCTTCTTTCCCCAGGCCTCGTTTGCCGCCGAACGGACCGCCCGCCGAACCGCTTCCCGCAGCATCCCGAGATCCTTGCGCCGACCCCGCGGGATGCTCTCCACCGCGTTCAAGACGGCGTCATAAAGCGTGTCCTCCATCTCCTCCCCCTCGTAGTCAAGCTCCGGAAGGCCGACGGCCGCGATGTCGGGATCCCCCAAGAAGTCGTAGCGACTGTCAAGCAACACGTTTACAGAGACATGGCCGACATAGGAAAGCTTACGGCGGTCGCCGATCCCCATCTCGTCCAGGTCCCCCATCAGCTTACCGTCCTTGAAGACGCGGCCGTGCGGCGCTTCCCCGATGACTTCGGCGGGACCTGGCGCGATCCGCAGGATGTCGCCATTGCGTACCTTGGGAATGGAGGGGATGCCTGCTTGTGCGCCGAGTTCCGCCTGCGCGGTTAAGTGGGCGGCCTCTCCATGAACCGGCACGAGAATCTGTGGACGCGTCCATTCGTACATCCGCAGAAGTTCGTTGCGACGAGGGTGGCCGGACACATGAACAAGTGCTTCCCGGTCGGTCACGATGTGGATGCCCTGCTCGATCAACGCATTCTTGATCTCGATGATCGGCTTTTCGTTCCCAGGGATGGTGCGGGAGGAAAAGACAACGGTGTCGCCCGATGCAAACGCGACATTGCGCATTTCGTCGCGGGAAATTTTCGCCAGAGCTGCCCGCGGCTCGCCTTGGCTGCCCGTGAGAATGACAACGACCTTGTTACGCGGAATGTATCCGAACTCATCCTCACCAATGAACGGGTTGATGCCCTCCATCAGACCGAGGTCGCGGGCGACATTGACGACGCGCTTCATTGAGCTTCCCAGCAGCAGCGTTTCCCGGCCAGCGGCCTGCGCAGCCTGTGCGATCGAACGGATACGCCCGACGTTCGAGGAGAAGGTGGTGATCGCCACCCGGCCCTCGGCGCTCTCGATGATCTTTCGCAGACCTTCGGACACTTCTTCTTCCGAAGGAGAGACGCCCTCCCGCTCGGCGTTGGTGGAATCACACATCAGCGCCAGCACGCCTTCATCACCGACGGCGCGGAAGCGTGCCTCGTCGGTGAACGGCCCCAGTGACGGGGCGTCATCGATCTTCCAATCGCCTGTATGGACGAGGTTGCCAAGCGGCGTGCGGATCACAAGCGACATGGGCTCAGGGATCGAATGGTTGACGCCGATCGCTTCGACCTCAAATGGCCCGACATTGATCCGGTCTCCCGCCTTGAATGGCGTGATCGGGATCTCGGGCCGGTTTCCTTCATAGTTGCGCTTCGCTTCCAGCATCCCTGCCGTGAAGGCAGAGGCGTAGACGGGAACATTCAAACCCGGCCACAGGTCGTTCAGCGCACCGTAATGATCCTCATGGGCATGGGTGATGATGATGCCCTTGAGATTGCTTCGCTCCTTGGCAAGGAACTGAATGTCCGGAAGCACAAGGTCGACGCCGGGAAGGTCCGGGCCGGGAAATGTCACGCCGCAGTCCACCATGATCCATTGACGCTTGGCCGGCGTACCGTAGCCATAGAGGGCGAGATTCATGCCGATCTCACCCACCCCACCGAGCGGTACGAAAACAAGTTCTTCCTGCTTGGCCATCATGGTCCTTATTCCGTTTGTCCGAAAAACACATCACCGGCGGCGATAGGCAAATGCTGCCCCTCGCCTTGGTCGAGAATGAGACGTCCGTCCGCTCCGATTCCGGCGAATCGTCCCGTCAGCTTGCGGTCAGGAAGGTTTACGATAATCTCCTCGCCCACGCCGCAGGCTACCTGAAGCCACCGACGACTGATACTGGATATCCCTCGCCCCTCGTCCCAAAGCTCAAGCGCGTCTCGCATCTCTTTATAAAGATGGGCAAATAGCTCTTCAGGAGAGATAAAACACCCGTGATCTTCGAGGCGTGTCACTGCGTAATTCGACACATCCGGCCTGTGTCGAATGTTGATGCCGATGCCGATCACCAGGGCATGGTGACCACTAGGAAGCCCCTCCCCCTCTATCAGTATCCCACAGGACTTCTTGCGGCCGATCAAGATGTCGTTTGGCCACTTAACCCTAACGGGATCTGCATCCCTTGGCATCACAGCTTGAACGGCGGCATGGACCCCAACCGCGACCGCCAACGGCAAAGACGCGATCCGCTCCATCGGAGCCGGATTGATCAACAATAGAGAGGCGTAGAGATTTCCTGGCTCCGACGCCCAAACACGACCGCGTCTGCCACGACCGCTCGCCTGTCGGGCAGCAGTGATCCAAAGGTTGCCGGGGTCACCGTCCCTTGCTCGTGTCAGACACTCGGTGTTGGTTGAACCAACGTCCCCGAGCGCCTCGTGGCGGAAAGCCTCCAGCGAATAGCGTTCCTTTTTGCCCGCCATCCTCAGAAGAAAGATTTGGCAGCGGCGTTGGCCGCACTGCCGACCGGGCCGCCGAAGATCACATAGGCCGTCACGAAGAGACCGGAAAGGCCGAAGACCAGCCGGAGCTCACCGGCGATACGCGCAAATTCGCCGGTCGCTTCGTCGAACCACATCAGCTTGACGATGCGCAAGTAGTAGTAGGCGCCGACAACGGAGCTGAGGACGCCAATGATGGCAAGCGCATAGAGCTTGGCTTCGATGGCCGCGATAAACACGAAATACTTGGCAAAGAATCCTGCCAGTGGCGGAATGCCTGCCATCGAGAACATCAGCGCGGTCAGCACCACCGCCATGAACGGCTTCGTCGACGCAAGACCCGCAAGATCATCAACGTTCTCGACGTTGTCACCGTCCTTGCGGCGCATCGCCATAATGCAAGCGAAAGTGCCGAGCGTCATGACCATGTAAATCAGCATGTAGAGGATGACACCGGAAACGCCCGTTTCCGTCCCTGCCGCCAGCCCAACGAGTGCAAAACCCATGTGCCCGATGGAGGAGTAGGCCATCAGCCGCTTGATGTTGCGCTGCCCGATTGCGGCGAACGAACCGAGCAACATGGAGGCGATCGAGACAAAGACCAGGATCTGCTGCCAATCGGCGACCACCGGCAGGAAGGCTTCCGACACGACCCGTACGAGGATTGCCATGGCGGCAACCTTTGGGCCAGCGGCGAAGAATGCCGTGACGGGGGTCGGGGCGCCTTCGTAGACGTCAGGCGTCCACATATGGAAGGGAACGGCCGAGATTTTAAAGCAGACGCCCGCGAGGACAAAGACGAGACCAAAGACCACGCCCAGAGACCGGGTCTCCGATGCTAGCACAAGCGCAATTTCGTCAAAACCAGTGTTGCCGGTGAAGCCGTAGACGAGAGACATACCGTAGAGCAGCATGCCTGAAGAAAGCGAACCAAGAACGAAATACTTGAGGCCCGATTCTGTCGAGCGGAGGCTATCGCGGTTGATGGCGGCTACGACATAGAGCGCCAGCGACATCAGCTCGAGGCCGAGATAAAGCGCCAGCAGGTCGTTGGCGGAGATCAGCAGCATCATGCCAAGCGTGGCTAGCACCAGCAGAACCGGGAATTCGAACCGGTCCAGCTGTTCAGAGCGGGCATGCCCAACAGTCATGATCATTGCGGTAACCGAGCCGATCAGGGCGACGACCTTCATGAATCGAGCAAACGGATCGAGCATGAATGCACCGCCGAAGGCTGCGCCCTCACCCGGGACCAGGACCAGCCACAAGCCGGAGGCGATGATCAGCGCAACCGCCAGGCCGGTCACGGTCGGAGCCGAACGCTCGCCGGAAAAGACCCCGATCATCAGGAGAGCGAGCGCCCCTACGGCCAGGATGATCTCCGGCATGGCGAGCTGCAGGCTTGCGAGGAAGAGTTCTGAGGTCATATCCTGTCGTGTCCTGTCTCAGTGCACAGATTGTGCAAGGTCTTGCGCCGCCTGCAGGGCCGCGGAGTAGTTGTTGACGAGCAGATCCACCGAAGCCGCCGTCACATCGAAGATCGGAGCCGGATAAACACCGTAGAAGATCGTCAGCGCGACCAGCGGATAAAGGATCAGCTTTTCGCGGCCAGATAGGTCGAGCAGCCCCTTGAGGCTTTCCTTCTCGAGCGCACCCCAGATCACGCGACGATAGAGCCAAAGCGCGTAACATGCTGAAAGAATGACGCCGGTCGCAGCGAAGAGCGCAACCCAGGTGTTGACCTGGAAGACCCCGATGACCGTGAGGAACTCTCCGACGAAACCGGATGTGCCGGGAAGCCCAACGTTGGCCATGGTGAAGACCATGAAGGCGACGGCATATTTCGGCATGTTGTTGACAAGCCCCCCATAGGCCGCGATCTCGCGGGTATGAAGACGGTCATAGATCACGCCGACGCAAAGGAAGAGTGCCCCCGAAACGATGCCGTGCGACAGCATCTGGAAGATCGCACCCTGCACGCCCTGCATGTTGGCGGCAAAGATGCCCATCGTCACAAAGCCCATGTGGGCGACGGAGGAATAGGCAATCAGCTTCTTGATGTCGTCCTGCATCATCGCCACCAGCGAGGTGTAGATGATGGCCATGACGGATAGCGTGAAGACGAAGGGGGCGAAGTAGTCCGAAGCCAGCGGAAACATCGCGAGCGAAATGCGGATGAAACCATAGCCACCGAGCTTCAGCATGACGCCCGCAAGAATGACGGAACCTGCGGTCGGTGCCTGAACGTGCGCGTCAGGGAGCCAGGTATGGACCGGCCACATCGGCATCTTGACTGCGAATGCAGCGAAGGCAGCCAACCAAAGCCAAGTCTGCATGTTGGCCGGGAAGTTGTACCGCAGCAGTTCAGTGATATCGGTCGTGCCAGCCTGCCAGTACATCGCCATGATAGCGAGCATCATGAGCACCGAACCGGCCAGCGTGTAGAGAAAGAACTTGTAAGACGCGTAAACGCGATCCTTGCCGCCCCAGACACCGATGATGACGAACATCGGGATCAGCGTTGCTTCAAAGAAGACATAGAAGAGCACGATGTCGAGCGCCACGAAGACGCCGACCATGACCACTTCCAGGAGCAGGAAGGCGATCATGTACTCCTTGACGCGCTTTTCTACGGAATGCCAGCTGGCCAGCACGCAGAAGGGCATCAGGAAGGTTGTCAGGATGACGAACAGCATCGAGATGCCGTCAACGCCAAGATGGTAGGAAATGCCGGTACCAAGCCAGGCATGCTTCTCAACCATCTGGAAGCCGGGATTCGAGTTGTCGAACCCAATCCAAATGAACAACGACACGACGAAGGTGAACACCGTTGTCAGAAGTGAGACATTGAGGATGTTGCGGCGTCCATAGGGGCTGTCTTCGCGCGTCAGCAGAAGAAGCAGCACGCCGACGAGCGGCAGGAAGGTGACCGTCGAGAGAATTGGCCAGTCGGTCATTACATTGAGCTCCCGAGCATCATCCAGGTGACGAGGGCGGCGATGCCGAGCAACATCGCGAACGCATAGTGATAAAGATAGCCGGACTGCAGGCGCACGACGCCACGCGTCACATCCACGACGCGAGCGGCGACACCGTTCGGGCCATAGGCGTCGATGACGCCAATGTCACCCTTCTTCCACAGGAAACGACCGAGAGCCTTGGCGGGACGGACGAAGAGGAAGTCGTAGATCTCGTCGAAGTACCACTTGTTGAGCAGGAACTCGTAGAGGACCTTCTGCGATTCCGCCAGTCGGCGAGGAGTGTCAGGGGACTTTATGTACATGTACCATGCCGTCATCAGCCCGAGCGCCATGGCGATAAACGGGCTCCACTTCACCAGCAACGGCACGTGATGGAACTCCTCGAGGATCTCGTTATCCGGCAGGGTGAACAGAGCGCCTTTCCAGAACTCGCCGTAGTGGTGCCCGAAGAAGTAGCCCTCGAACAGGAAGCCAGCGGTAACTGCACCGACCGCCAGGATATAGAGCGGCACCAGCATAACCTGTGGTGATTCATGAACGTGATGCATCACATCCGCAGAGGCACGGGGCCTTCCGAAGAAGGTCAGGAAGGCCAGACGCCACGAGTAGAAGCTCGTGAACAGAGCGGCAATGACGAGAAGGGTGAAGGCAAAGCCGGCTGCCACGGAATGCGATGCATAAGCCGACTCGATGATCACGTCCTTGGAGAAGAAGCCGGCAAATCCGAACATCGTGCCGGGAATGCCGACGCCCGTAAGGGCCAGCGTTCCGATGGTCATCATCCAGAAGGTAACCGGGATGTGCTTGCGCAGGCCGCCCATGTAGCGCATGTCCTGCTCGCCATCGACGGCATGGATCACGGAGCCGGCTCCAAGAAACAGGAGCGCCTTGAAGAACGCGTGCGTGAACAGATGGAAGATGGCCGCGCCATAGGCCCCTACCCCAAGCGCCACGAACATGTAGCCCAGCTGGGAACAGGTCGAATAGGCGATAACGCGCTTGATGTCGTTCTGCACCAGGCCGACGGTTGCCGCAAAGAAGGCGGTGACCGCGCCAACGATCGTGACGACCAGAAGAGCATCCGGTGACAGTTCGAAGATCGGCGAAATGCGTGCGACAAGGAAAACGCCGGCGGTGACCATGGTCGCTGCGTGGATGAGAGCCGAGACGGGAGTCGGACCTTCCATCGCATCCGGCAGCCAGGTGTGCAGCAGGAATTGCGCGGACTTGCCCATCGCGCCCATGAAAAGCAGCAGGCAGACAATGGTGAGCGCGCCGTAGCGGGTCAGTTCCATGCCGAAGATGCTGGCGATGACTTCGCCACCTTCGGCTGCACCTTCTGCCGGCAGATAGCTGCCGGCGGCGGCGAAGATCGTCTCGAAATTGAGCGAGCCGAACAGCATGAAGATGCCGGCGATGCCGAGCAGGAAGCCGAAGTCGCCGACGCGGTTGACGATGAAAGCCTTCATCGCTGCCGCCGAAGCCGAGGGCTTCTTGTACCAGAAGCCGATCAGCAGATACGAGGCAAGACCGACGCCTTCCCAGCCGAAGAACATCTGCACCAGGTTGTCCGACGTCACCAGCATCAGCATGGCGAAGGTGAAGAGCGACAGGTAGGCGAAGAAGCGCGGCCGATGCGGATCGTGATGCATGTAGCCGATGGAGTAGACGTGGACGAGCGTCGAGACCGTGTTGACGACGACGAACATGACCGCCGTCAGGGTGTCGATCCGGAATGCCCATTCGATGTCGATGCCGCCGGACTGGATCCAGCGCAGCACATCGACCTTGATGACCTCGCCCGCTTCGCCATGTCCGAGCGCAACATTGAAGAAGACCACCCACGAGAGAGCCGCGGCGACGATCATAAGGCCGCTGGTGACGTATTCCGAAGCCTTGGCGCCAATCGAGCGTCCAAACAGGCCGGCAATCAGGAAGCCGATCAGGGGAAGAAAGACGATAGCCTTGTAGATCATGACCTGATCAGCCCTTCATCATGTTGACGTCTTCAACCGCGATGGAGCCGCGGTTGCGGTAGAAGACGACGAGAATTGCGAGACCGATAGCCGCTTCCGCAGCCGCGACGGTCAGAATGAACAGTGCGAAGACCTGACCGACGATGTCGTTCAGGAAGGACGAGAAGGCCACCATGTTCAGGTTGACCGACAGAAGGATCAATTCGATCGACATCAGAATGATGATGACGTTCTTGCGGTTCAGAAAGATGCCGAACACGCCGAGAATGAAGAGGATGGCGCTGACCGTCAGGTAGTGGGAGAGACCGATTTCCATGTGCTTGTTCCTTCGTCGCCTACCTCAGATGCCCTGCCCCGACTTCACCTTTACCACTTCCACAGCAGTCTCGGGTGAGCGGGCGACCTGGCGCGAAATATCCTGGCGCTTGATGTGCTGGCGGTGGCGCAGTGTCAGCACGATGGCGCCGATCATCGCCACCAGCAGGATGAGACCGGCGATCTGGAAGAAGTAGACGTAGTGCGTGTAAAGGACGTCGCCGAGTACCGCCGTATTTGTCCGCACAGCAGGGTTCGGGATCGGCATAGTGATCGCACTTGCCGCCTGCGGCGTCACCACGCTTCCGCCGATCACGACGACCAGTTCAGCTGCCACGATGAGGCCAATCAGGATGCCGACCGGCGCGTACTGCAGGACGCCGGAGCGGAGCTCGGCGAAGTCGATGTCCAGCATCATCACGACGAAGAGGAAGAGAACCGCGACCGCGCCGATGTAAACGACGAGAAGGATCATTGCGAGGAATTCTGCCCCGGTCAGCAGGAAGAGCCCAGCCGCGTTGAAGAACACCAAGATCAAGAAAAGGACGGAGTGGACGGGATTCTTAGCCGAGATGACCATGAATGCCGACGCCACCGCAACGAAGGCGAAGAGATAAAAGAAGATTGCCTGCAGACCCATCGTGGTGCCTTTTCGTCCTTCTCGGGAGAGCGCGCGCGTTCCCCAATTTGTCCCGGTGGATGAGCACACCACCGGCAGTTATCCTGTCCAACCGTCAACCCCCTGCTGTGGCAGGGGCTCGTCCGCCTCAGCGGTAAGGCGCGTCCTGCGCCATGTTTCGAGCGATTTCACGCTCCCAACGATCACCGTTATCGAGAAGACGTGCCTTATCGTAATAAAGCTCCTCGCGGGTCTCGGTTGAAAATTCAAAATTGGGGCCTTCGACAATGGCATCGACCGGGCAGGCCTCCTGGCAGAAGCCGCAGTAGATGCACTTCACCATGTCGATGTCGTAGCGGACCGTCCGGCGCGTGCCGTCGTTGCGCCGAGGCCCTGCCTCGATGGTGATTGCCTGGGCGGGACAGATCGCTTCGCAAAGCTTGCAGGCGATGCAGCGTTCCTCGCCATTCGGATAACGGCGCAGCGCATGCTCACCACGGAAGCGCGGCGAGACGGGGTTCTTCTCGAAAGGATAGTTGACCGTCGCCTTCGGCTTGAAGAAGTACCGCATCGACAGGAAAAACCCTGAGACGAACTCCTTCAGGAAGAGCGAACTGACGGTCTGTGTCAGACTTGCCATTAGTATTCTCCGGTGCGGATCAGCGTGCGACGGGACATATCAGGCCCATCCCATCAGCTTGAGCACGAATGCAGTGATGATGACCATGGCGAGCGAGATCGGGAGGAAGACTTTCCAGCCCAGCCGCATCAACTGGTCGTAGCGGTAGCGCGGAACGAAGGCCTTCACCATCGAGTAGCCGAAGAAGATCAGCAGAACCTTCAGGATGAACCAGACGATGCCGGGGACCCAGTTGAGGATCCAGATGTCGAACGGTGGCAGCCAGCCCCCAAGGAACAAGATCGTCGTCAGCGAGCAGATCAGCAGGATTGCCGCGTATTCCCCCAGCATCAGCATCATGTAAGGCGCCGACGAGTATTCCACCATATAGCCGGCAACCAGCTCCGATTCCGCTTCCGGAAGGTCGAAGGGCGGACGGTTGGTTTCAGCCAGACCCGAAATGAAGAAGATGATGAACATCGGGAAGAGCGGTAGCCAGTGCCAGTCGAGGAAGGAGTTCGGAAGCCCCATCATCGTACCCAGGCCATCCTTCTGGGCGAACACCATGTCGGACAGATTGAGTGAACCGACACAAAGCAGCACAGTGACGATCACGAAGCCGATCGAAACTTCGTAGGACACCATCTGTGCAGCAGAGCGTAGCGCGCCGAGAAACGGGTATTTCGAGTTCGACGCCCACCCGGCCATGATGATGCCGTAGACCTCGAGCGAAGAGATCGCGAACACGTAAAGAATGCCGACATTGATGTTGGCGATCACCCAGTTCTCACCGAAGGGGATCACTGCCCATGTCGCGAGAGCCAGCGTCACCGCCACCAGGGGTGCGAGCAGGAAAACGCCCTTGTTCGCGCCGGATGGGATGATGGGCTCCTTGAAGACGAACTTCAGGAGGTCGGCGAAGGACTGGAAGAGACCAAAAGGACCCACGACGTTGGGACCGCGACGCAGCTGTACCGCTGCCCAGACCTTGCGGTCGGCGTAGAGGATGTAAGCGATGAAGACCAGAAGACAGACGAGGACGAGCAGCGACTGGCCAATCATCACCAGCGCCGGCCATGCGTAGGTCGAGAAGAAGGTATCGTCCATATTCCGTTACTCCGCCGCAGCCTGGATATTATTGCGGGCCAATGCTGAGCATTCGGCCATCACGGCCGATGCGCGTGCGATCGGGTTCGTCAAATAGAAGTCTTTGATCGGCGACGCAAATCCAGACGTGCTTAAGTCACCGGCTTTTTGGCTTAGCGCGGTGATCGCATCAATATTGCCGGGCGCGATCTCGTCCAGTTCGGCAAGGTGCGGGTAGGTGCCGTAGAGCTGGGTGCGCAATGCAGACAGCGAATCAAAAGGCAGCTTGTGGCCGAGCACGTCCGACAAGGCGCGGATGATCGCCCAATCTTCTCGCGCCTCGCCCGGTGGGAAGCCAGCACGGTTCCCCATCTGCACGCGGCCTTCAGTATTGACCCAAGTACCTGACTTTTCCGTGTAAGTGGCAGCTGGCAGGATCACATCAGCATGGTGCGCGCCGTTGTCGCCATGGCTTCCGATGTAGACGGTGAACTTTGCTCCCTTGCGCGAGAAGTCCATCTCATCGGCGCCGAGCAAGAAGAGCACATCCATGTCCGCCAACATCTGTGCGGCCGGGGCGCCGTTTGCGCCCGGCACAAAGCCGAGATCGAGGCCACCGACGCGTGACGCGGCCGTATGCAGAACCCCGAAGCCGTTCCACTCGCCCGAGACTGCGCCGACCGAGGCAGCGAGCTTGGCGGCAGCGCCGAAGATGGCGGCACCGTCCGGTCGAGCGAGAGCGCCCGGCCCAACGATGATCATCGGATTCTTGGCATTGCGAAGCGTGTCGACAAAACCACCGGATCCATTGAGGAGTTCCGTGAGGCTGTCGGGGCCTGCACCGAGATACTCATAGCCATAGCGCAGATCACCGCCCTCCCCGATCACGCCGATCGGGAAGTCACCACGCCGCCAGCGCTTGCGGATGCGTGCGTTCAGCACTGCTGCTTCGTAGCGCGGATTTGCGCCGATGAGGAGCAGCGCGCCAGCCTGATCAATTCCCTGAATGGTCGGGTTGAAGAGATAGCTTGAGCGACCGAGCGACGGATCGAGCGCCGCGCCATCTTGACGACAATCCAGGTTCTCGGAGCCGAGCGAGCGGATGAGCTCCTTCAGCGCATACATTTCTTCCACGGCGGCAAGATCGCCGGCGATTGCGCCGACCCTGTCAGCGGAGGTCGCGGACACCGCAGCTTTGATGGCGGCGAACGCCTCACCCCAGGTGGCCGGCTGCAGGCGACCGTCGCGACGGACATAGGGCCGGTCGAGGCGCTGGGTCTTCAGACCGTCCCAGATGAAGCGGGTCTTGTCGGAAATCCACTCCTCGTTCACTTCGTCGTTGACGCGCGGCAGGATGCGCATCACTTCGCGACCGCGGGTGTCGACGCGGATCGCGGAGCCGACGGCATCCATCACGTCGATCGATTCGGTCTTGCCGAGTTCCCACGGACGCGCCGTGAAGGCGAACGGACGCGAGGTCAGCGCACCGACCGGGCACAGGTCGATCACATTGCCCTGCAGTTCCGATGTCATGGCATGTTCGAGATAAGTGGTGATCTCGGCATCCTCGCCGCGACCGATCAGGCCGAGCTCGGAAATGCCGCCCACTTCGGTCGTAAAGCGGACGCAGCGCGTGCAGTGGATGCAGCGGTTCATGACGGTCTTGACGAGCGGGCCGATGTACTTGTCCTCAACCGCGCGTTTGTTCTCGGTATAGCGGGATGCGTCCATGCCGAAGGCCATTGCCTGGTCCTGCAGGTCGCATTCGCCACCCTGGTCGCAGATTGGGCAATCCAGCGGGTGGTTGATGAGCAGGAACTCCATCACGCCTTCGCGGGCCTTCTTGACCATCGGGGTGTTGGTGAAGACTTCCGGCAGTTCCCCGTTCGGGCCGGGGCGGACGTCGCGCACACCCATGGCGCAGGAAGCCGCTGGCTT
>DASYHX010000325.1:0-10838 GCA_035998065.1 Pseudorhizobium sp. | reverse complement strand
CTGCTCGTGGTAGATGTCGTTGGCGCGCTGCTGGGCGGCCGCATAATCAGCCGTTCCAAGCGATTTCTTGATCTGCTTTCCCCCGAGCGAATACCGCATCGACCAGTTTCGCGTGCCCTCGCGCTGGAAAAGCGTGAAATGTTCGAACTTTGTGTCCGTCAGACGCTGCAACATAACCAGGGCTCCAATGGAGTTACTACGGTAGGGGAGCTGCGCTAACACTGTGCTAACGCGCGTCCTGCCGAGGTCATGCTGCTGTTGAAGATGTTGAGCTTTTTCCAAGCATGTGCGCAACTGAGCTAGGACTGAGCTAGCTTATTTCCAGCGTTGTCGAGAACAAGCAAAAACTGATATCGTAGCGAAATCAACAACATCAGTGGTGCACCCGGCAGGATTCGAACCTGCGACCTTTGGAATCGGAATCCAACACTCTATCCAGCTGAGCTACGGGTGCTAACCGACGGGCAAGGATGACTCGCCGCTCCGATGGCAGTTCCTTACCTCAGGATGGGGGCCGCATCAATGCCTCTTGGCGTGGCGCAGGCGGAAAATCGCGGGGGTGGTGAAACCGATGCTACAGGCAAGCTGAAATGCCGTGCAGGGAAAGGACCCGGTCGTGCAATCACTGAAACAGGATTATCGTGCGTTGGTGATCGGCGCGAGCGGCGGGATCGGAGCTGCGGTCGCCGCGCAGGTGCGTCAGGATCCCCGGTGCGGCGCGCTTGAGACGCTCTCGCGTCGCGACGATCCCGGTTTCGACGTGACCGACGAGGCATCGGTGGCGGAGGCGGTTGACCGGCTGGGGCGGGCAAGGGGCTTCGATCTGGTCTTCGATGCGACCGGGGCGCTGACGATCGATGGGCCCGGCCCCGAAAAGACGATCCGGACACTCGATCCGGCAGCCATGGCACGGCAATTTGCCGTCAACGCGATCGGACCAGCGTTGCTGATGAAGCACGTCCTGCCGCTTCTGACACGTAATGAGAGAGCCTTGTTCGCGACGCTTTCGGCGCGTGTCGGGTCGATCGGCGACAACCGGCTCGGCGGCTGGATATCCTATCGGGCCTCAAAGGCTGCGCTTAACCAGATCGTGCGCACCGTCGGTATTGAGGCCCGCCGCACCCATCCCGGCGCTGTGGTTGCAGCGCTCCATCCCGGCACGGTTGCGACGTCGCTCTCGGAGCCCTACGGCGCCCGGTGCAACCGGCTTTCGCCTGATCAGTCGGCAGCCATGCTGCTGGAGGTGCTCGATCAACTGGAGCCTGCCCAGAGCGGCGGCTTCTTTGCCTATGACGGCAGCGTCATTGAGTGGTGAGGCGAGGGAAGACCGGCAGGCTCGGCGTGCCGGTCCCTTTGTTCTGTATCAGGCGGCCACCATGGCGCCGGGGCCCGGGGTGGCGCCTGGCGGGCACTTGCCGAGGATGATCATGCCGAGCACTTCGTCCTTCGTTACATCCTGCGTGCGGGCATGGCCCACCACCTGGCCGTTCTTCATCACGAAGACGCGGTCGGCAAGATCGAACACGTCGTGGATGTCATGGCTGATCAGGAAGATGCCGATCCCTTCGCGCTTCAGCTGCTTGATCAGGTCGCCCACCTGCGCGGTTTCCTGGGGCCCAAGGGCTGCCGTCGGCTCGTCCATGATCAGGATGCGGGCGTCGAAGAGGATCGCGCGGGCGATTGCCACCGACTGACGCTGCCCACCTGAAAGCGCCTTCACCGGTTCCTTGAACCGCTTGAAGTTGGGGTTGAGCCTGCCCATTACCTCGCGGGCATTGGCCTCCATCGCGACGTCGTCCAGCGTCCCCCAAGGGGTCTGCAACTCGCGGCCGAGGTAGAGATTGGCGGCGGCGTCCACGTTGTCGGCGACGGCAAGCGTCTGGTAGATCGTCTCGATGCCGTAGTGCTTGGCATCACGCGGGTTCTTGATTTCCGCCGGCTCGCCGTTGATGAGGATGTCGCCGGCATCCCGGCGATAGGCCCCCGACAGGATCTTAATCAGCGTCGACTTGCCGGCTCCGTTATGTCCGAGCAACGCCACGACTTCTCCCGGATAGAGATCGATGCTGGCATCTTCTACGGCATGGATCCCGCCGAAGGCGATGGAAATATTCTTCATTTCCACGAGAGGAGTGGGTTGGTCCGTCACGATCAGAACTCCTGTTTACTTGGCGCGGGCGCGGTAGACGGTGTCGAGCCAGACGGCGAGCACCAGGACCGCACCGACGACGATGCGCTGCAGCGGCGTGTCGATGCCGAGCAGGACCATGCCGGACTGTAGAGATTGCATGACCAGCGCACCCAGCATGGCGCCCGCAATCGTGCCCATGCCGCCCGAAAGCGAGGTTCCGCCGATCACCGCAGCCGCGATCGTGTAGAGCTCGTCGAGTTCGCCCTGCGCGTTGGTCGCCGCGTTGAGGCGTGCGGTGGAGATAGCGGCGGCAATGGCGGCAAGCATGCCCATGAGCGCGAAGATGCGGACCGTCACCCAGCGGGTCTTGATGCCTGCCAGTTCCGCAGCTTCGGGATTGCCGCCGATGGCAAAGACGTATCGGCCGAAGCGAAGGCGGGTGGCGATAAAGGTCATGACGATGCCGACGCCGATGGCGATCAGGACCGGGACGGCAATCCCGTGGGAGATCAACAGGCCGCCCTCCGGCCAGGTGATGCTGTTGGCTTCGGCATAGCGGCGGGCAATCGCCGTCGGCCAGTAGTAGCTGTTGGCGACCAGAACGACGCCGAGCACGGTCAGGCAGCCGATGGCGCCGATCACATACTCGGCCCAGATGGGCTTGCGCGGGAAGGCGAAGCGCTTGCGCTGGCGGCGGGCGTTGACGATCGCCGCGATCAGAGCTGCGCAGGCGGCAAAACCGAGAACCCAGCTCCAGCCAGCGCCGATCGAACCCGAAGTGCCGCCTCCCATCAGCCGGAAGGTGGGATCCATCGGGGCGACTGTCTGGCCGCTTGTGACGAACCAGGTGGCGCCGCGCCAGACCAGGAGGCCGCCGAGGGTGACGATGAAGGAGGGAACGCCCAGGAAGGCGATGATCACGCCGTGCAGCGTGCCGACCATTGCGCCGACCGCCAGCCCCGAGAGCAGCGCCAGCGCCCAAATCGCAGGATGCCCGAAGCCCAGCAACTCAGGCAGTATCTGCGCCTGCATCACGCCCATGATCATTCCTGTAAAGCCCAAGATGGAGCCGACGGAAAGATCGATATTGCGGGTGACGATGACGAGCACCATGCCGGTTGCCATGACGGCGACGGACGAGGTCTGGACCGTCAGGTTCCACAGGTTGCGCGGTGTCAGGAACAGACCGTCCGTGAGAATGTGAAAGCCGACCCAGATGATCAGCAGAGCAGCGATCATGCCGAGCAGCCGGGTATCCACTTCGGTGGCGCGGAAAAAACGCGTTACCGGATTGGTCTCCGCCTGACGCGGAGTGGTCGTTGTCGTCGTTTGCATCGTATCGGCCATTCCCGCCGTTCCCACCCCTTGGTGACGCGGTTGAACTGCCACCTTAAGGTGGAACGCCGCGCCGGCTTAAGGCAGCCGGCCGCAGGTCTGCGGCTCTGCCTCGTCATGATGGAGCCCGACGCCACGCGATGTTCGCGCAGCGTCGGGACCTTGGTCAGTCTTGTGGACCTTGCTTAGTTGCAGGCCTCGACGGAGCCTGCCTGGACGCCCTGGCATGCTTCTTCCTTGCTGATCCAGCCGGCATCGATGACAACGTCGAGGTTGTCCTTGGTAATCGGCAACGGCGCAAGGAAGACAGACTTCATCTCAGCGCCCTTCGGGCCGCCGCTGAAGGTCTGGACATCTTCGATCTCGTCCTTGGTCTTGCCGCCGGCGAGCGCAAGCGCAATTTCGGCAGCGTTCTTGCCGAGTTCGCGGCTGTCCTTCCAGACGGAGACCGTCTGCGTGCCTCTGGCAACGCGATTGAGCGCGGCCTTGTCGGCATCCTGGCCGGAGACCGGAACAGTGCCGGCAAGACCTTGGGCGTCGAGAGCGGCAATCGCGCCCCCGGCGGTGCCGTCGTTGGAGGCGACCACCGCATCCACTTCGTTGTTGTTGGCCGTCAGGAATTGCTCCATGTTCCGCTGTGCGTTCTCCGGCTTCCAGCCGTCGGTATAGGCTTCGCCGACGTTCTTGATCTTGCCGGAGTCGATGGCTTCCTGCAGCACTTCCATCTGGCCCGAGAAGAGGAAGTCCGCATTCGGATCGGACGAGGAGCCCTTGATGAAGACGTAGTTGCCTTCGGGTGCCACCTTGAACACTTCGCGGGCCTGCATCCGGCCGACTTCCTTGTTATCGAAGGTGATGTAGAAGGCTTCCGGGTTTTCGATCAGGCGGTCGTAGCCGACGACGGGAATGCCTTCAGCGGTCGCCTTCTCGATGGCCGGGCCGATCGCGTCGCTGTCCTGGGCCAGAACGATCAGGGCATCCGCACCCTGCGAGATCAGCGATTCCACGTCAGTCAGCTGCTTTGCAGCGGACGACTGGGCATCGGCGGAAATATACTTGGCACCGGCTTCTTCCAGCGCCTTCTTGATCGCGGCCTCGTCGGTCTTCCAGCGCTCTTCCTGGAAGTTCGACCAGGAAACGCCAACGACCATATCCTCTTGTGCCAAGGCTGCAGTCTGCATGGTGACGACGATGGCTGCACCAGCCATCAACTTGACGATAGACTTCATAGTGTCCTCCCGAGTGACGGCGGATGGCCAAAGCCTCCGTGCTCTCCCCCCGCCAGATATGCTGCCAGTCAAAGCCGAACGCTTTTTTCTCGACAGTCGAGAAATTAACTGTCAGAGATTTTCCGGGGAGTCAATCAGGTGAGTTGAGCATTATCGCCTGTTCGACTATCGGATGATAAACCCGCAGGAGACGCAGGCATTCATGCTGGCCAAGTCGAATACCGAGCTGGTCCGGCAACAGAACAGCGCCCTGGTTCTTTCGGTGCTTCGTCGAGATGGGCGCCTCTCGCATACGCAGATCTCGGAGGCGACGGGCCTGTCATCTGCGACAGTCTCTGCCATCACGGCCGAGCTAGAACGCAACCGCATCATAGAGAAAAGCGAACAACAAGCGGCGGCAGGTCGAGGCCGTCCGCGGGTGATGTTCAGTCAAAATCGGGAATGCGGTTATCTGATCGTCGTCATCATCTCCTCTGACTCGCTGAACTTCTCTCTGGTGGATTATGCCGGGACACTGCTCGATCGCTTCTCCGAAAGGCGAGAGGAGAGAAGCGCAGAAGAATTCACCGCTGCAATTTCAGCGGGACTGGAACGCTTGGTCCAGCGATCGTCCTTGGCCCGTGAGCAGGTTCTTCTGGTCTCCCTCAGCAGCAAGGGGCTCGTCAGTCCACAGGAACCGGTGCTGGTTTGGTCGCCCATGCTTGGGGCACAGACGGTTGATTTCCGCACCGCTCTCGGTGGCGACTGGGGCTGTAAGGCGGTGTTGAACAACGAGACACTGCTGGTGGCGAAGGCTTTGCAACAGCGTCAGGCTCGTGCCGGCAGGCCGACGGAGAGCCTCGCAGCGATCTCCTTGGGGCACAGTATCGGACTTGGCATCGCCAGGCGAATGGGAGAGGGGAAGACCGAGATATCTTCGCCGAACCTCGGTCACATGCTCCATATTCCGGGTGGCGCCCTCTGCCGCTGCGGCGCCCGGGGTTGCATCGAAGCTTATGCAGGGTTTTATGCCGTCCTACGGGCGGCCTTTGAGGTGCCGCTCGATACGGTTCCGGCAAAGTTCGTCCCGCTTGCGGAAGTGGATAAAATCGCGGTTCAGGCGCGCGGAGGGCAACGGATGGCAACACTCGCCTTCCGGCAGGCAGGAATAGCGCTCGGCAACGGCGCGTCGCGGCTCCTGAGCCTGCACGGTCACATGCCGATCTTCATCACCGGACCCGGCATACGATACTACGATCTTCTGCAGGCGGGCCTCGAAGAGGGTCTGGCGCAGACTCACGTGGTGCGTCTTGCGGGCATGCCGCAACTCGATGTGGCAGCAGATGAGCCTGCGCTGGTCTACGAAGGTCATCTCGGTCTTGCCTTTTCCCGTCTGGACGATGATATCGTGGCCCTGCGCGCGCCGATGCAGGCGGCAGGAGAATGACGCCATGATCGATCTCGACCATCCCTTCTACAAGCCGCTCTGGGCTCGGCTGCTGATCGTCGGCGTCTGTGCCGCGTGGGCATTCTTCGAGTTCTACAGTGGCGAACCCTTCTGGGGCACGATCGTCGGTGGTGCAGGAGCGTATGCTGCCTACAAGCTGTTCTACGAGTTCGGCAGACGGAAGGCGGTGCCGACGGATCAGGAAGAACGCCAGTAGAGCTCCCGTAGGGCTCTGTCGATCAGGAGATTTGCCGTCTTCATGCGGAGCGTCGCACTGTCGCGCCAGGCTTCCGGCACCCGGTCAGGGTGATTGTTCTTGGCGAACTGGCGGCGCTTTTCCGCCAGCGTGGCGCTGGTGTCCTCAGGTCCAAGCGCCAGATCTTCCGCGATATCGGCTTCGTCCAGGCGCAGCAGATGGCTTGGGACGTGCTGCTCCTCGGGGGGTGGTGCCGAGGGTGTCACTTCGGACGGTGCAAGGGTATCAAGAACGTCCCGGTAGGCGAGACCTGCGCGCGCAGGATTAAATGACGTAGTCTCCTCCGTCGCCGCGACGAAGCCGGACGACAACCCGGCAACGCGAAACCCCGCAGGGGTGGCGGCCACCTCTTCCTTCGCCTCTTCGTCCAGTCGCGTCAGCACCGACTGAAATACGGATCGTCCAAACAGCATCGCGCCTCCTGATGACCCCTTGAAGCATCTGGGGATTTCGCCGGGCTTGCCGCCGCGGGCGAGGCTGTCTTCGGACCCTTATTCTCATTCCTGAAAACTTGTAGGATCAAGTTTAACCGCCTGCAAACCAGGAGGGCTAGGGTCGACTTTCCCGCAACTGTTTTCCATCGGTGCCCCATGAGCGAAATCCAGAACCGCGCTATCCAATTGTTTCATCTGGAAGCCGATGATGTGCCAGTGACGACGCCGGAGTTCCGCGAGCAGATGCTGCAGGCTTCTCTGAAGCTCTATCAAGCGTTGGGCGGGACGGAGGTGGCGGCACAGGAGCTCCTTCGCAAGGCCGCGGGGGATCCGAAGGAGGATGTTGCGAGGTCAGTCGGCGATGTGATGGTATCGCTGGCGGGGGTGAGTTATCTCCACGACATGGACATGATGCAGGCCGCCTACAACACGCTTCGTCTGCGGCTTCGCCAGCTTGCGCCTTCTGCTTACGCGGCGGAATAAGGTCGTCGCGCGCGGGCTGCGCCTGAACCTCAGCTCTGGCTCTGTTGTTGGCTGGCTGAGGGCTGGACCCTGACAGCCACATGAAGGTTTTCTCCGGCGGGGCCGATGCGCATGCCGGAAATGGGGGCTGCGTCGCGATAGCAGAGGCCGGTTGCAATTCGGATGTAGCGTTCGTCCGGGCAGATGTTGTTTGCTGCATCGAATCCCACCCATCCCAAGCCTGGCATATACGCCTCGGCCCAGGCGTGCGTGGCGACCTGCTCGGCGACGTCCTCCATCAGCAGATAGCCCGACACATAGCGGGCTGGGATCCCAAGAGCGCGTGCCGCGCTGATGAAGATGTGCGCGTGGTCCTGGCATACGCCGCACTTCGCCTCGAGAGCCTCTTCCGCGGTCGTCGCGATGTCGGTGGTTCCCGGCATGTAAGCGACCTCTTGGTGAATGACGTTCATCATCGCGTGCATGCGCGACAGGTCATCGTCTGCGGGAAGAGATTTTGCAATGCCCCGCACCAGCCGTCCGGCATGGGTGCGCGGCGTATCCCGCAGGAACAGCCATAGTGGACAAAAGCCCTGGTGGGGCCCAAACACGCCCGCTGCGTCATGGGTTTCGACTTCCCCGCGGGCCACGATTTTGATCCGATGTTCGGGTCCTTCCACGGACACAAGTTCGACGCGGTTGCCGTATTGGTCGGCGTAGCCAGTCTCGACCTTTGCGCCGTCAACAGTGAGCTCCCAGTTCAGAACCGTCTGCGTCGGCCCATTGGTCGGCGTCAGCCGCAGGCGCTGGAGCGCATAGACCACTGGTTGGTCATAGACGTATTCTGTGGTGTGGGTAATGTTCAGCCGCATGGCTCGGTCCTATTGGTCGAAGCGATAGCCCTCAGAGATTTCCGCACCTAGACGGTTGTTCCGGCTGACGAACTCATCGAGAAATTCGTGTAGCCCTTGGTCCATGATCTCGCTGATGTTGCCGCACTTGAGGGTTGCCTGGATGGCCTCGGCTGTTTGGATCGCCTGCGGCCTCATTGCGTAGTCCCCTTCGAGGTGATGCAGGTTGCTGACGATCTTGTCATAGCTGTAGGCAAGCGACCGCGGCATCTGCACGTTCAGGATCAGGAAGTCGGCGATGTTCGCGGGGCGATACTCCCCGTCATAGACCCAACCGTAAGAGCGGTGCGCCGAGACCGACCGCAGGATCGATTCCCACTGCATGTTGTCGAGCGCGGATCCAACCTGGCTGACGGCCGGCAGCAGAACATAGTATTTGACATCGAGGATTCGGCTGGTGTTGTCGGCACGCTCGATGAAGGTGCCGATGCGGGAGAAATTATAGATCTCGTTCCTCAGCATCGAGCCGTGGAATGCGCCGCGGATCAGGCCGCAGCGATGCTTGATGACATCGATCAGTTCCGGCAGGTCCGCCGACTTGGGGCGCCGGGCGAGCCGCGCCTTGAGGTCGATCCAGCACTCATTGGTTGCCTCCCAGGTTTCCCGGGTCAAGGCTGTGCGGACCATGCGGGCATTGTTGCGCCCGGCGTCGATGCAGGACATCACACTGGAGGGATTGTGGCTGTCGCGAAGGAGGTAGTCGATGGCATCGGATGCCGTCACCTTGTCGTGGATCTGGGCGTAGGCCTGCCGCGCGCCGGCGCTTTGCAGCACCCCCTCCCAATCATCGTCGCCGCTGTCGGCGCGAGTCAGCGAGACGCGCAGTCCAACGTCCACCAGCCGGGCGATGTTCTCGGCCCGCTCGATATAACGGAACATCCAGTAAAGGCCGTTGGCGGTTCTGCCGAGAAGCATCGCTCAGTCCTCCAATACCCAGGTGTCCTTGGTGCCACCGCCCTGGCTGGAGTTGACCACCAGTGAGCCCTGCTTCAGCGCCACCCGGGTCAACCCGCCCGGAATGATGGTCACCTTGTCGGAGACCAGCACGTAGGGCCTCAGATCCACGTGCCGGGGGGCGATCCCCTTGTTGACGAAAATGGGGACCGTGGAGAGCGAGAGCGTCGGCTGGGCGATGTAGTTGGCGGGCCTGGCCTTCAGCTTGGCTGCGAACTCGCTGCGCTCCTTCCTGGTCGCTGTCGGGCCGACCAGCATCCCATAGCCGCCGGAGCCATGGACTTCCTTCACCACCAGTTCATCGAGGTGCTCGATGACATAGGCGCAGCTCGCCGGCTCGGAGCAGCGCCAGGTCGGCACGTTCTCGAGAATCGGCTTGCGGCCCGTGTAGAACTCCACGATCTCGGGCATGTAGGAATAGATCGCCTTGTCATCGGCGATCCCCGTCCCCGGCGCGTTGGCAATAGTGATGTTGCCGGCCCGGTAGACATCCATGATGCCCGGAACGCCCAGTGCGGAGTCGGGCCGGAAGGTGAGGGGGTCGAGAAAGTCGTCGTCGACGCGTCGGTAAAGCACATCGATCGCTTCGTAGCCTCGGGTGGTGCGCATCTTCACCCGGCCGTCGATCACCCGAAGATCCGAGCCTTCGACCAGTTCCACGCCCATGGTGTCGGCGAGGAAGGCGTGCTCGTAGTAGGCGGAGTTGTAGATGCCGGGCGTCAGCACGGCAACGCGCGGCTTGCCCGTGCAGCCTTTCGGCGCCAGCGAAGCGAGCGACTGGCGCAAGAGATTGGGATAATTCTCAACTCGCCGCACCTTGATGCGGGTGAACAGGTCCGGGAACATCTGCATCATCGTTTCCCGATTCTCCAGCATGTAGCTGACCCCGGAAGGCGTGCGTGCGTTGTCCTCGAGCACGTAGAACTGGTCCTCGCCGGTGCGCACGATATCGGTGCCGACGATATGGGTGTAGACGCCGCCGGGCGGCTTGAAGCCGATCATCTCCGGCAGGAAGGTCTCGTTCCGCTCGATCAGTTCGCGCGGGATCCGGCCCGCCCGAATGATCTCCTGCTTGTGGTAGATGTCGTCGAGGAAGGCATTCAGGGCCAGGACCCGTTGCTCGATTCCCTGCGCGAGCCTGCGCCATTCGCGGGCGGAGATGATCCTTGGAATGATGTCGAAGGGGATCAGCTTCTCGGAGGAATCGGCGTGGCCGTAGACAGCGAAGGTGATTCCAGTCTTGCGGAAGATGTTTTCCGCGTCCCTTGTCTTCTGGAGGAGATGTCCCGGATCCTGGCTCGAATACCATGCATGGTAGTCGTCGTAGGGTGGTCGCGGACGGCTGTCCGCAGTCAGCATCTCGTCAAAGCTCAATGGCACGTTCCCCATGTTTAAGCCATTTGAATACAAGCTCTTCGGTTATGCAAGAAGCATGCTAGCTGCGGCCATCCATCAAAGATGGGGCTCTGGTCTGACCTGCGCCTTCCGGCCCGTCGGAGTGCATCTATTTTGTGCAGGATTGGCTGAGGCCGGCATTCGAACTGCTTCGACCTCTTTGGCGTCAGCGGGATTGACTGCTCCTGTCAGTTTTTCTGCTTTGACGTTGATGTATACGGTGTCTAGGTACGTCCATCTCCGCTCTTGCCGATGGCCGGAACCGTTACATGCTCGATCGCCTGGCTCCGGCCCTCTTCGTCCTT
>DASYHX010000252.1:0-5033 GCA_035998065.1 Pseudorhizobium sp. | reverse complement strand
AGATAGAGCATCGCGGCGGTGGCGAAATAATAGCCCAGAACCTCTTCCATCGAGTTCAGCACGCGGATGGCGATCAGGCGCTGGTGACGACGCGGGAAGGCCATGATGACGGTCCGGCGAAGCCGCACGCGACCGTAGAGGAAGAGCATCAGCGCCGCAAAGAAGATCATCGCCTGGATAATGGCCGGGGTCAGGCTGGCCGTCAGCACAGCCAGCACGCTGCTGCTGTTTTCCAGCAGCTTCTCCATCGACATCGGTCCGGTCTGGAAAGTAGCAGGGCTTATGTTCAGCCACTCCTGCCGCTGGAGGAAGGGCATGACCCGGTCGATCATCTGCTGGATGATGTCGGGACCGTTCTCGACGAAGAAACCAACCGGACCGGCAAGCGCGTTGATGAGGAGGAAGAGGACGACTGCGACCGCGGTGGACAGGATGAGGGCGATACCGAACCGCGGGACACCCAGTTCTCCCAGCCGCTCTGCCGCCATCCCGAGGATCATGCCGACGACGATTGCGAGCGTGATCGGAATCAGCACCAGCTTCATGTAGGAGACGAGGGCAAGCCCGAGCAGGCAGAAGATGCCGATCAGCGCCCAGCTTGCGGCAACCTCCAGCGCTTCGCGGCCGAGCGGCGTGTAGTCGGCATCGGCCTCCTCGAGCGCAACCGCGGCGTCGACTCGTTCGAGGCGCATGTCTGCCGCCCCCTTTTTGTGCCGCCGGCCTCGTGTGCCTGATGTCGCCATGGTGATGTCCCCGATGCGGTCTTTCAACGCGCCTCGAAGACCCCGGTTCCGCGGCCTATGACGAAAGCGTGATCTCGATGCCCCAGGGGTCGGTCAGGGTGTACCCCTCAGCCGAACGCTGGGTGGGGATCTCCTGCGCTGCGGCGGCGGCGAGTGTCGCGGCGAGCGCCGCCTGGTCATTGTAACGCAGGGTGTAGCTGGCCAGTCCCGCCGTTCCTGCGGGTCGCGCGCCGGCGCCTCGGCTGTTCCAGATATTGGCGGCGAGGTGATGGTGATAGCCACCGGTGGCAAAGAAGCTCGCGCCCTGATAGCGGGCCATGACCTGGAGCCCCATCACGTCGCGATAGAAGCTCTCCGCCCGGTCGATATCGCCAACCTGCAGGTGAACGTGTCCGATCACCGTTCCGTCTGCCATGCCCTTCCAGTCTCCGTCCGTCGCGACGGCAATCAACTCGCGCAGGTTCAGCCGCTCGGTCGCCATTTGCACGGTTCCGTCGTCGTGGTAGCGCCACTCATTCGGCCCGCGGTCGCGATAGATCTCGATGCCGTTGCCTTCCGGGTCGCTGAGGTAGACCGCCTCGCTCACCAGATGGTCCGACGCACCTTCAAGCCGCACGTCCAGTTCCGCAGCATGCGCGACCCAGCGCGCAAGCTCGCGGCGATCCGGTACCAGAAACGCCGTGTGAAACAATCCTGCTGCCTCGCGCGGCGAACGTCTGGCGTCCGGATCATGAACTAGCGTCAGCAGTCGCCGCCCGCCCGCTCCGAGGATCTGGCCGCTTCGACCATCCTCCAGCAACTCCAGGCCAATCACGGTGCGATAGTAGCGAGAAACGAGGTCGAGGTCAGAGACCACGAGGCGCACATGCTCTGCATGCACGGGGCGTGTCAGAGCAAACGGGAGGTTTTGAGAGTTCATGCCGATCTCCAGAGGTACAGCCTTTGTACCTTTCTCAATGTGGCGCGGCATCATCGTCGAGCAAAGCCGCCGCAGCGTTGATAGCTTGTTCAGCGGATGTTGACGAAGCCTGCGCCGACTTGATCATGATCAATGCACCAACTAGTCCAAGAACGAGAATTGCGCTTACCGATAGCTCATCGCCCTGGGGAGTAAGCCTTGTACAATACCATCATTGTCGCCATCGACGTAACGACGCCGGAGAAGGCGGAACGAATTGTGCCACGTGCCAAGAAGCTTTTGCGGGAGGGTGGCAATATCGTTCTTCTGGCAGTGGTCGAGGATCTTCCGGGTTATGTGCTGGCGGAGGTGCCGGCGAACATTTCGCGCGACGCGCGCCGCGAGGCTGAAGCAAAGCTCGTGGAACTGCGTCGGCACCATAACGTGGCGGCGGATGTGGAGGTACGTCAGGGTACTCCGGCGCGGGAAATCCTGTCGGCTGCAGATGTGCGAAAGGCAGATCTCATCATCCTTGCCTCGCACCGCCCCGACTTCTCCAACTACTTCCTTGGCGCGACCGCTGACCGCATCGTCCGCCACGCCCAGTGCTCGGTTCTCGTGGATCGCTAGAATGAAGAGGAAAGGAGACGTCATGGACGCCGCGAAATATGAGAGCATCTTGAAGGCCCGCAAGCACGAACTGGAGGTGCGCCTGCACAAGATCGAGGAGGATTTCGAACAGCCCCGAAATCCCGACGATGACGATCGCGCGACCGAACGAAACAACGACGAGGTTCTGGAAGAGCTGGGGGAAACGGGGCAACGGGAGCTTCACGCCATCGACGCCGCTTTGGGCCGTATCGGCGCAGGGACCTTCGGCATCTGCGTTCGCTGTGGCGGCCCGATCGGTGAGGATCGCCTCGGGGTCGTTCCGCACACGCCCTTCTGCAAGAATTGCGCTGCGGCATTGTGACCGGTTTATACGCTTTGTGATTCACGGCGGCAGGAAACATCTTGCCTCGCATCGCTTCTCCGATAGATCATCAGTGAGAAGCGCTGCGAGGACGACATGAGTGACCTGTTTCGGTTTGGACGACGCTATGATTTTCATGAGATCGTAGCCGACGGCATCGTTCACGGAATCGGTATCGTTTTTGCCCTGATTGGTGTCACCGCCCTGATCTTCTATGCCACCGTCTGGGCAAGTTTCGGGGAGATAGCGGCGGCCTGGATTTATGGCTTGGGCCTGCTGCTCTGTCTTTCGATCTCCTTCACCTACAACATCTGGCCGCTGACGCGCACCAAGTGGATCCTGCGTCGCTTCGATCACTCGGCGATCTTCATCCTCATTGCCGCGACCTACACGCCCTTCCTGCAGCGGGGGATCCATGACCCGCTGATCCTGTTCATGCTGGTTGCGATCTGGCTGACGGCATTTGGCGGCATCGCGCTGAAATGCCTCTTTCCGGGACGATACGACCGGCTGGCGATCCTGCTCTACCTCGCCATGGGCTGGAGCGGCGTCATCATCGCCGTTCCCGTTTCGCAGTATCTGCCGGCGATCACTGTTTGGCTGATCGTGGCGGGCGGCATCATCTATTCGCTCGGCGTGATCTTCCACGTCTGGGAAAGGCTGCGGTTTCAAAATGCGATCTGGCACGCGTTCGTCGTTGCCGCTTCTGCCGTTCACTACGGTGCTGTCTTAACCAGCTTCAGCCTTTCAGGCACCGGCTACTAAGCCCCGCCGCCCGCGTCCATGGACAGCGGCACCGGTCCCCTATAAGCAGCAGCAAACTCCTGCACGGGACCGACACGCATGGCATCTGCCCCCATCATTCGTCACGCCACCGAAGCCGACCTCCCGATGATCATGGAGATCTACAACGACGCCGTGGAAAACACCACGGCGATCTGGAACGACAACCAGGTGGACCTGCCGAACCGGCAGGAGTGGCTGGCGGCGCGCCGGATGCGCAATTTCCCGGTGCTGGTGGCCGATGTGGACGGCAAGGTCGCCGGCTACGCCTCCTATGGCGATTGGCGCACGCTGGATGGCTTTCGCCATTCCGCCGAGCACTCCGTGTACGTCCACAGGGACCATCGGGGTGCAGGCCTTGGCCGGGACCTCATGACGGCACTGATCGAGGTCGCGCGGGAGCGGGGCATCCATGTGATGATCGCTTGCGTTGAAGCTGGCAATGCTGCCTCGATCCGGCTGCACGAGAGCCTCGGCTTCCGCAACGTCGGCACCTTCAGGGAGGTGGGCACGAAGTTCGGACGCTGGTTGGATCTGACATGCCTGGAATTGAGACTGTAGAGCCGGTAAAGGCCGCTCAGCTGGCCGTGTACTGGAAGTACATCCAGGTCAACACCAGGGCCGAAATCACGGCGATCATGGTCAGCAGCTTGCGCAAGCGGGGGTTCGGCTTCCGGGGCTCCTTCGGCTTCGGCGGCTTCTTGAACTT
The DNA here is from genome assembly GCA_035998065.1 of Pseudorhizobium sp. GTDB lineage: Bacteria > Pseudomonadota > Alphaproteobacteria > Rhizobiales > Rhizobiaceae > Neorhizobium. The sequence continues at coordinate 927 of DASYHX010000252.1, read as the reverse complement.
CACGACGTTCGACATCGTTTCTCCTGCGCATTCCAATATGCAGCCATGCTGGCCGCCATGCCGCTTTGAATATCAGCGGGAGCAACGCGAGGGAATAGCTGTCGCGAGCAGCCGCGCCTGTTGCGGAGCAGGGGCAGGGGACCGCGTCTCGCCGTGGGGATTGCCTGGCGGTATGACTGTGCGACGGTGGCGGTCGAGGCACTTGCCGATGATGCTGCCGCTCCTATGCTCACCCAAAGAATGAACACTCGGATCAAGGACTTTCATGACCCTTATCGCCTCCTACGTCTACCGCGGCGGCAAGCAGAGCGAGCCGGTCGCAGTGGAGGGGACCCCTCCCGCGCTCGGCCCTGAGGATTTTGTCTGGATCGGCTTGCACGAGCCGGTCGCCAGCGAGATTGAGGGTCTGGCCAAAACATACGGTCTTCACCAACTCGCGGTAGAGGATGCTCTGAAGGCGCATCAGGTGCCGAAGGTGGAGATCTATGGTGAGCAGCTATTCGTTGTCGCCAAGACCGCCCATCTTGAGGGCGACAAGATCCGCTACGGCGAGACCGCGATGTTCGTTGGCCGGCAGCACATCATCTCGGTGCGCCACGGTTCGGCGCGGGGCCATACGGAGTTGCGTTCGCAACTCGAAGCATCACCCCAGTACCTCGCGCAAGGGCCGGACTACGTTCTCCATGCGATCCTCGATTTCATCGTGGATGGCTATCTTCCGGTGGTCCAGGAAACCGAGGACAAGGTGCTGAAGATGGAAAAGCACATGCTCGCCTCCTTTCTGGAGCGCGAGCAGATCCGGCGATTGTTTCGCCTGCGACGCCAGTTGATCCTGTTTGGTCGCATCTTGGGCCCCATGTCGGATGTCTCAGGCAAGCTCGTCCATCTCGATCTGCCCTGCATCGACGAGAACGCCAGGCCCTTTTT
>DASYHX010000238.1:0-6799 GCA_035998065.1 Pseudorhizobium sp. | reverse complement strand
ATGAACGCCATCACCGACCACATCGCCGCCTGCCTCGATAACATTTCTCCTGCCGTGGTGCCGGACGATCTAGACGCGGAACCGAAGGGCATCGGGCGCGCGCTGAAGGTTCGCGCAGGACAGATGGCGACAAGCTGGTAGATAATAAAAAACCGGGGCCGAGGCCCCGGTTTCCATTTCAGCACGTACCGATGTTACTCGGCGGCGGTGGGCTGTGCCGAAATCGTGTCGGCCTTGTAGCCGTGCAGCCGCTCCAGTGCAGCGCGCACCCCGGCTTCGTAATCCGGGTGCACAAGCTTGAAGTGCGCCAGCTGCCGCTCGACAATCTCGCCCGGTACGCCGCCCATTGCCGCGGCAATGTTGGAGAACAGGCGGCCCTTCTGGCCTTCGTCGAAGAGGTTGAACAGCGCCCGCGGTTGCGAATAGTCGTCATTGCCTTCGCGATGATTGTAGCGGGCCATGTCGCCGGAAATCTTCAGCGGCGGCTCCTTGGAGGATGCATCCTCGAAGGGACCGTTGACGGAGTTCGGCTCGTAGTAGGCATCCGGATTGCCGGTGCGCAGGCCGCCATAGGTGTTCATCTGGCCATCGCGGTGGTAGTGATGAACCGGGCAGCGCGGCTGGTTGACCGGAATGTTCTCATAATGTGTGCCGAGGCGATAGCGGTGGGCGTCGGCATAGGAGAACACGCGAGCCTGCAGCATCTTGTCCGGCGAATGGCTGATGCCGGGCACAATGTTCGACGGCGAGAACGCGGCCTGCTCGATTTCGGCGAAATAGTTGTCCGCATTGCGGTTCAGCTCCATCACACCGATATCGATCGGCGGGAATTCCGCGTGCGGCCAGACCTTGGTGAGGTCAAAGGGATTGTAGGAGGTGTTATCCGCCTGCTCCTCCGTCATGATCTGGACCTGCACCTTCCAGCGCGGGAACTCCCCGCGCTCGATGCCACCGAACAGAGCTTCCTGGTAGCCTTCGCGGGTCTTGCCGATGAGGGCTTCCCCTTCCTCGTTGGTGAAGTGCTTGTGGCCCTGCTGCGTCTTGAAGTGGAACTTCACCCAGTAGCGCTCGCCTGCGTCGTTCCAGAAGGAATAGGTGTGCGAACCGTAGCCGTTCATGTGCATCGGATCGACCGGCAGGCCGCGGTCCGACATCAGGATCGTGACCTGGTGCAGGCTTTCCGGCGACAGCGACCAGAAGTCCCACATGGCGGTTGCGGAGCGCAGGTTCGTGCGGGGATGGCGCTTCTGGGTATGGATGAAGTCAGGGAACTTCAGCGGGTCGCGAATGAAGAAGACCGGCGTGTTGTTGCCGACGAGATCCCAGTTGCCGTCCGGTGTGTAGAACTTCAACGCGAAGCCGCGAACGTCGCGCTCGTGGTCGGCGGCGCCCATTTCGCCGGCAACGGTCGAGAAGCGGGCGAGCATGGGGGTCTCAGCGCCCGGCTGCAGACATTTTGCCTTGGTGTATTTCGAGATATCGCCGGTGATCTTCAGCGTGCCGTAAGCGCCCCAGCCCTTGGCGTGGACGACGCGCTCCGGAATGCGCTCGCGGTTCTGGTGGGCCAGCTTCTCGATCAGCTGATAATCCTGCAGCATGACCCCGCCGCGCGGGCCGGCTGTCATGGTGTTCTGGTTGTCCGGTATCGGCGCACCGGCCGTCGTCGTCATCGTGGGACGATCAGACATGGCGTGTCTCCCCTGTGAATGAAAATCTGGAACCTTTCTAGGCTACCTGTTGACCATCGCACTGAGGTTCCATAGTTTCCAATATTATTTTTTGCAACTTTCGATCGGAAATTCCTATGGGACTGACGCTCCGGCAAATGCGCTATTTCGCGGCGCTCGCAAAGGAACGCCATTTCGGGCGAGCGGCCGACGCCGCGCATATCAGCCAGCCTGCGCTGTCTGCTCAGATCCTGGATCTGGAGCAGACCTTGGGCGCGCGCCTGGTGGAGCGTAACCGCAACGGCATCCTTCTGACGCGGGACGGAGAGGAGGTCCTGCAACAGGTGTCTTCGATCCTTGAGCAGGTCGAACGGCTTGAAGGTCTCCGCCGCAGCAGCAGCGGCATGCTGGACGGCCTGGTACGCATCGGAATCATCCCGACCGTCGCTCCTTACCTCGTGCCAAAGCTCGTTCCTTGCCTGCGGGAGCTTTCCGCGTCCCTAGAACTCGAGCTGAAAGAGGCGGTGACCGACCGGCTGATCGTGGATCTGCAGGACGGCAAGCTCGATGCCGTGATTGCAGCGCTTCCGGTTACAGGCGACGGCCTGGAGACCGTTTCCCTGTTCACCGACCGCTTCTTCATGGCCATCGCCCACAATGCCGAAGCGATCCTTATGTCGCCGCTGACGGAGACCCAGGTCGATATCGATCGCCTGCTGCTTCTGGAGGAAGGGCACTGCCTGCGTGAACAGGCGCTATCGGTCTGCGGCACGGCAGGCAAACGCAGTCTCGTGAACTTCGGCGCCACGTCGATGACGACGCTCTTGCAGATGGTATCGCACGACATGGGAATGACGTTGATTCCCGAGATCGCGATCCCGACCGAAACGGCCCGCAACGATATCCGCATCGTGCCCTTCGCAGACCCAGCACCTTCACGGGAAGTGGGCTTGATCTGGCGAAGATCGAGCGGGCGGCGCGACGAGATGAAGGCGCTCGCGAATGCGGTCTCCGACTGCGCCACAGCATGCCGTTGAGGCGGTCGGCCGCCCCTGCCCCAGCCATCAAGACAGGTGGGTCTTGAAAAACTCCACCGTCCGCTGCCAAGCGAGATCCGCAGCTTCCTTGTTGTATCGGGCTGCCGAGGTGTCGTTGTTGAAGGCGTGGTTGACACCCTCATAGACGTGGATCTCGAAGACCTTGCCGTTGTCCTCCAGTGCCGCCCGATAAGCGTCGATGCCGGCATTGATCCGGTCGTCAAGGCCCGCATAATGAAGCATTATCGGCGCCTCGATGTCCGGAACGTTCTCGACCGGCGGCTGGGAGCCGTAGTAGGCAACGCCCGCACCCAGTTCCGAAGACTTCGTTGCCATCCGGTTCACGAGGCCACCGCCCCAGCAAAAGCCGACAGCGCCCACCTCGCTATTTGTCCCGTCCAGCTCTGACAGGTAGACCCGAGTTGCCTCGGCATTGGCAGTGGTCTGTTCCGCGTCAAGGGAGGAGAACATCTGCCGCGCCTGATCTTCGTCGGCGGGCGTCCCGCCCTGCGGCGATAAGAAATCCGGCGCAAGCGCCACAAAGCCTTCCAGCGCCATCCGGCGCGCCACATCCCGGATATGGGCATTCAGCCCGCGGTTCTCGTGGATGACAATGACGGCGGGAAGCTCCCCGGCGGCATCCTTCGGGCGCACGAGGTAGCCTTTCATCTCGCCTTCTGCCCCCGGGTAGGTCACATCCTCGGCCGTCAGGCGATCATCGTCCTCCGGTACGATTTGCGCCCGCGCTCCGCTCGCGGCAAGCATCGGGGCAATCGCGGCGGCGGCCGCTCCGGAGCCCGCCAGCGCCGTGAGCTTCTCCATGAAGGCGCGGCGGTCGAGGGTAAGGTGAGTATATTCGTCGTAGGCGTTGATCATCGTCTGGGTAATGCTGGGCTTTTCCATGACGTGCTCCTCCGCTGGTGCAACGCCCCGCGCCAAGCGGCGAAGGGCCGGACAACCAAAGCTAGATCATCCGGCGCACATGCAGATGACACTTCTGCGTGAAGCGTCAGGCAGCGAGATCAAGGACCACGCGGCCGTCGATCCTTCCTTCTTCCATGCGACGGAAGATGTCGTTGATGTTTTCGAGCTTGTCCCAGGAAAAGTGGGAGGCCACCTTACCCTCGCCGGCAAATTGCAGTGACTCTTCCAGGTCCTGGCGTGTTCCGACAATGGAACCGCGCACGGTGATACGCTTCAGGACCGTTTCGAAAACGGGCAACGAGATGAAGCCCGGCGGCAGACCCACGAGGGCCATGGTGCCCTTGGAGCGGAGGAAGCCATAGGCCTGCTCCATCGCCTGGGGTGAAACCGCCGTCACCAGCGCACCATGCACGCCACCCGTCGCCTTCTGCACATGCTCGACGGCATCGGCGGCCTTACCGTTGACGATGACGTCGGCGCCGAGCTTCTTTGCCAGTTCCAGCTTGTCATCGAAGATATCTGCGGCCACGACATTCATACCCATGGCCTTGGCATATTGCACCGCCATGTGGCCGAGACCGCCAATGCCGGAGATGACCACCCATTCGCCGGGATTTACCTCAGTTTCTTTCAAACCTTTGTAGACAGTTACGCCAGCACACAGGACAGGCGCGGCGGGCCCAAACTCCAGCTTGTCCGGCAGGCGGCCGACGAAGTCCGGATCGGCAAGCCCATACTGGGCGAAGGTGCCGTTCACCGAATAGCCGGTGTTCTGCTGGCTGCCGCACAGTGTTTCCCACCCGGTACGGCAAGGCGTGCAGCAGCCACAGGCAGTGTGCAGCCAGGCAACTCCGACGCGGTCGCCTTCCTTGATACGGGATACGCCGGAACCGAGCTTTGCCACATAACCGACGCCTTCATGGCCCGGGATGAATGGCGGGCTGGGCTTAACCGGCCAGTCACCGTTGGCGGCATGCAGATCCGTGTGGCAGACGCCGGTTGCTTCATATTTGACGAGGATCTGCCCTGGTCCAGGCTCGGGGATCGGCATTTCCTCGATCACCAGCGGCTTGCGGAACTCTCGTACCACGGCGGCTTTCATCATTGCAGACATCTGCGGTCCCTTCTCGAACGGAAGCCGCTCAAAGCGGCGTCTCGTGAGAGGACCTAGCGCAGATCAGAGCCGGCGATGTTGATCCAACGCAAAACCATCAGCTGAATGCGAGCCAGACGCCGAGCCAGATCCACAGCGCAATCAGGATGAAGAAGCCAGTGATCCAGATCGGGCGCCGGTAGCGGAGCCGATTGCTGGTGATGTGAACATAGGAATGGATGTAACGCGACAGCACGAAGGCCCAGGCGAGCACGGCCGTCAACACGTTGTCGGCCGTCGTGATGTAAAGCGCGAGGCAGACGGCATAAAAAAGAACTGGGAGCTCGAACTGGTTCTTCAGGTTGTTGTGGATGATCAGGCTCTCGACCGGCTCCTCGAGATTTGCCTTGAATTGCTCTGCTCTGGCCGTGCCGGCACGGACGGCGCCGATGCGGCGACTGGAGAGAAGGTAGTAGAGGGCGAAGACGAGGAACGCGTGCGCGATCATCGGCCAGATCATCATCGTGCTGAAGGTCATTTCCGCTCCTGGGCTCGAACTGCGACTGGTATGGCATGGCGCCGTTGAAAAGGCACGATAAAAGCCATGGCAGGCTGCTGCCATGGCTTGGGCATTCCGTTAGACGTGCAATCCGATATCAGGCGCCGCCTGGATAGTTTGGGCTTTCTCGGGTGATGGTGATGCCGTGCGGGTGACTTTCTCTCAGGCCGGCCCCCGAGATCCTCACGAAGGTGGCCCTTTCCTGGTACTCCAGGAGGTTTGACCCGCCGACATAACCCATGGCTGCCCTCAAGCCACCGGCAAGCTGATGCAGAACGGCAGACACGGGTCCCTTATAGGGTACCTGGCCCTCAATGCCTTCGGGCACGAGTTTCAGCGTGTCACGTACTTCCGCCTGGAAGTAGCGATCGGCCGAGCCGCGGGCCATGGCGCCAACGGAGCCCATGCCGCGGTATGCCTTGAAGGATCGGCCCTGGTAGAGGTAGACCTCGCCTGGGCTTTCATCCGTACCAGCAAGCAGCGACCCAACCATGACGGCCGAGGCACCGGCGGCAATCGCCTTGGCAAGGTCGCCCGAGAACTTGATGCCGCCGTCGGCGATGACCGGGATGTTCTGGTCTTGCGCAGCCTGGACGGCTGCCATGATGGCTGCAAGCTGCGGAACACCGACGCCTGCCACAATGCGGGTGGTGCAGATCGAACCCGGACCGATGCCGACCTTCACGGCATCAGCGCCGGCATCGATCAGTGCCTTGGTTCCATCTGCGGTGGCGACATTGCCGGCCATGATGCGAACCGAATTGGAGAGCTTCTTCACCCGAGTGACCGCATCAAGGACGCGCTGAGAATGACCGTGGGCGGTATCGACCACCAGAAGGTCGACGCCTGCTTCGATCAGCCGCTCCGCGCGCTCGAAGCCATCATCGCCGACGCTGATGGCGGCCGCCGCGCGCAGCCGCCCCTGTGCATCCTTCGAGGCGTTGGGATTGAGCTGCGACTTCTCGATATCCTTGACGGTGATTAGGCCGACGCAATGACCCTGCCCGTCCACGACTAGCAGCTTTTCGATGCGATGCTTGTGAAGAAGACGCTTGGCTTCATTCTGGTCGACATTGTCGTTGACCGTGATGAGGTTTTCGCGGGTCATCAACTCGTAGATCTTTTGCGACGGGTCGGACGCGAACCGAACGTCCCGGTTGGTCAGGATGCCAACGAGGCGGCCTGTCTTTTGACCACCATTTCCGCCGTTTTCGACGACGGGGATGCCGGAGATCCGGTGGATCTTCATCAGCGAGAGCGCCTCGGCGAGCGACGCATCCGGCCCGATCGTGACCGGGTTCACGACCATGCCGCTCTCAAACTTCTTGACCTGACGGACTTCCTCGGCCTGCTCGCTGGGGCTGAGGTTGCGGTGGATGACGCCGATACCGCCCGCCTGTGCCATGGCAATAGCCAGACGTCCTTCTGTGACGGTGTCCATCGCAGAAGACAGAATTGGAAGATTGAGGTCGATATCGCGTGCGATCGTCGTGGCGATGTTCGTCTGCCCCGGCATGAT
>DASYHX010000219.1:0-1855 GCA_035998065.1 Pseudorhizobium sp. | reverse complement strand
CACACGACCGGCGGCTATCTCGTCTACGCCGCGATGACGCATGAATATGTCTTCGATTACCACGACGGGGACGTCTACTGGTGTACCGCCGATGTCGGGTGGGTGACCGGTCACTCCTACATCGTCTACGGGCCGCTGGCGAACTGCGCGACCTCGCTGATGTTCGAGGGTGTGCCGAACTTCCCAGATCAGGGTCGGTTCTGGGAGGTGATCGACAAGCACAAGGTCAATATCTTCTACACCGCACCGACGGCGATCCGCTCGCTGATGGGGGCTGGCGACGAATACGTGAAGCGCTCCTCGCGCTCCAGCCTTAGGCTGCTCGGCACTGTCGGCGAGCCAATCAATCCAGAAGCTTGGGAGTGGTACTACAAGGTCGTAGGCGACAGCCGCTGCCCCGTGATCGACACCTGGTGGCAGACGGAAACGGGTGGCCACATGATCACGCCGCTGCCGGGGGCGACGGACCTGAAGCCGGGTTCGGCAACTGTGCCGTTCTTCGGCGTTAAGCCGCAGCTGGTCGACAACGATGGAAACGTACTTGAAGGGCCGGCTGACGGTAACCTCTGCATTGCCGATTCCTGGCCTGGGCAGATGCGGACGGTCTATGGCGACCACGAGCGCTTCATTCAGACCTATTTTTCGACCTACAAGGGCAAGTACTTCACCGGCGACGGGTGCCGCCGCGACGAAGACGGCTACTACTGGATCACCGGTCGCGTGGACGACGTGCTTAACGTTTCGGGTCACCGGCTGGGTACGGCGGAGGTCGAATCGGCGCTCGTCTCGCACGACCTGGTCTCAGAGGCCGCGGTTGTTGGTTATCCGCACAACGTCAAGGGACAGGGCATCTACTGCTATGTGACTTTGATGTCGGGCAACGAGGGCGACGATGGGCTTCGCCAGGAGCTGATCAAGCATGTCCGAACCGAAATCGGCCCGATCGCGACGCCCGACAAGATCCAGTTCGCGCCCGGTCTGCCGAAGACCCGCTCGGGCAAGATCATGCGGCGCATCCTGCGCAAGATCGCCGAAGATGACTTTGGCGCGCTGGGAGACATCTCAACGCTCGCCGATCCAGGCGTCGTCGACGACCTGATCGAGAACCGGCAGAACAAGGCTGGTTGATCGGCTTTTGGGGCCGCTTTCGACGGAAGGCGGCCTCATCTCTTCACGCTACTTGCAGTTCTGCCTGGCCTTCCGGCCTCCATCATAGCTAACTGCAAGTCCCGCGAGCAGTAGATACTCTGCCGGCTGCTCGCCTCCGGCCAAAGTAACATCCGCCACGACGCGACCAAAATATTTATCACCGCTGATTCGGCTGAGCTTCACGGTTGACGATGATGCTGCGAGACGCTCAAGCGCCTGACGCGCGGCCTCCGCCGCATCGCGATCGCTTTGGCAGGATGATTTCATCTCCGGCGTGTCGATGCCGCGAATGCGGACATAGACCTCGACCTTTTGCTGCGGCCAGGGACGCGCCTCCACGAGCAGCGTGTCGCCGTCAATGACGCGAAGGATTTCTGCCTCCACTGGCCCTGCAATCTCGTCACGTGTGGCCGCTTGCGCAGCGGCAGCGCTGATCAGGAGCAGGGCGAGGGTAATCGTGGTTCGCATGATAAGGAATAAATTCCTTTATCGGCGCTGAGTCAATAGGATTACTAGCCTCTAAAAATCGACGGCGCGGCCGTTGATCTCCCAGTCGCCGAAGCGGGCGGGATCTGCGCCGCCACGGCCGCCAATCTCGGGCGGCATCTCTTGTTGCTTTCCGACCTGCCTGCGCTGCTCCGCTTCCTCCAGAGCGCGTTTGGCCGCGGGCGAAAGCGGCTTCTTCGGCGCAGACTCGTCCTTAGGA
>DASYHX010000517.1:0-16001 GCA_035998065.1 Pseudorhizobium sp. | reverse complement strand
CCGAACGCCCATCTCGAAGTAACGCCCGAATTCCTTGAGGCGGCGATCGTGCAGTTGCATTCGGAGGGCTACGAGTTCGTACGCCTCGACGAGATTCCTGCGCGATTGACATCGCCCGGTGCCCGACCGTTTGCGGCCTTCACGCTCGACGACGGATACTACAACAACGCCGAGCACGCCCTTCCGGTGTTCGAACGCCACAGAGTTCCGTTCACCATCTTCATCACGCGCGGGTTCGCAGAGCGCACTCATTCTCTATGGTGGGAAACGCTGGGGGAGCTTCTGCCGCGCCAAGAGCATATTGATTTCAACTTCGGCAAAGGCGTCGAGAGAATAGAGCTTTCGTCCTCCCCTGGGGTGCAGGCGGCGTTTCATCGCTTCGCCGGATATGTTTGGGAGAAGGATGAGGCGGAGGCTGTCGCCGCGATCGACGCCCTTGCACGCGAACATGGGATTGATCCTCTCGACCTGACACGTCGGCTGGTCATGGGGCGGGAGGATCTCCTGGCGCTGAATAAGCACCCCCTCGCGACCCTTGGCGCACATACCGTCAGCCACCGCGCCGTCAGCCGCCTGACCGACAAGGATGCGCACCTCGAGTTGCATGAGTCGGCGGCATGGCTGGAGCAACTGACAGGAACACGACCGGCCAGCTTCGCTTTTCCCTACGGAATGCGAAACGCGGTCTCTGCGCGTGACATGAAGATCGCGAAAGATCTGGGCTTCCCCGTCGCCGTCACGACTCAGCCGGGGACGCTTTCGGACGCCTCGCTCGACAACCTCACCGGTTTACCGCGAATTTCTCTGAACGGTTACTTCCAGCAAGCGAAGTACGTGTCGGCCCTCGCCTCCGGGATTCCCTTTGCGCTGATGTCGCGATGAGAATCACGGGTACATCCTGACCTTCTCCCAGTCGCCCTCCGGAGAGGCACGGCGGAATTCGATCCGGTCGTGCAGGCGAAACGGCCTGTCGTGCCAGAATTCGATCGTTAGCGGCTTGATGCGAAAACCGGACCAGTGCGATGGGCGCGGAATTTCACCAATGGCATAGCGGGTGGTGAACTCCGTAACCGCCTTCTCCAAGGCGAAGCGGCCTTCCAAGGGGCGCGACTGCTTCGATGCCCATGCCCCTATGCGGCTTCCGCGGGGACGCGTTGCATAATACGCGTCCGCTTCGGCGTCGCTAACCACTTCCACATCGCCGCGCAGGCGCACCTGGCGCCGCAACGACTTCCAGTGGAAGCACATCGCGGCCTTCTTCTGTCCTAGGACTTCCTGCCCCTTCTGGCTCTCGAAATTCGTGTAGAAGACAAAGCCGCTTTCATCGTACCCCTTCAACAGCACCATGCGCACATTCGGCAGCCCGTCCGCGTCGACCGTTGCCAGCGCGACGGCGTTGGGATCATTGATTTCGGACGCTTGCGCGTCCTTCAACCAGTTGCCGAACAGGGCGAAGGGTTCGCTCTCTTGCGTGAAGTCACTGCTTGTTAACCCACTCTCTGACATATTGACTAAAATACTCCCGACTGGTGAATTCGCCCGTGACTCACTCCCGGACAGGACGCAAGGTGGTACTGATAGCAAAGTCAAACAGCCCCTCAAAGAGGGCCATCCTGCTAGCGTCCCACATCCTCGTTGTTGGCTTCACGGGCCTTGGCACTGTTTCCTGCACCAGCAGCCTTGACCTGCTCGGCAGTGCGAAAGTCGACCGATCCATCTCTACAGGCACGGTCGCTACAACGACACAGGCCACCAGCAGTGTTTCTGACGAAACGACAGTACGCAACGCTGTGACTTCGGCGGATTTGACAAAGATCGGTCAAGCCCCGCTTCCATGGGCCAATGCAGCGACGGGAAGTGCAGGCGTGGTTTCCACCATAAAGGAAGCGCGCAACCAGGGTCAGGTCTGCCGCGACTTCACGACAACCCGCCACGCCTATGACGGGATTGCAATGTTCTCCGGCCAGGCCTGCATGACCGGTAGCGGCGACTGGTTACTCACAGCTTTCGATCGTCAGTAGAATTTTAACCCTGCGGATGGCGCCTCCTGCGCCGTAACCACTGATTCAGAACTGAACTGATAACCTCCGCAAAGGTAGATCCTGCAGGTTGAGGAACCGGCGGACTCTTGCCTGCGTTGTTGCGGGTACCGGGGCACTGATGAGCCCCTGCCCAGTGGAAGCGGTGGCCATCGATGCGCGATCCTTATTCTATCCTTGGTGTGCAGCGAAACGCCGACACCGACGAGATCAAATCGGCGTGGCGATCCAAAGCCAAGTCAAGCCATCCGGATCACAATCAGGGCGATCCCATGGCATCGACCCGCTTCGCGGAGATCGGGCGAGCTTACGAGGTGTTGAAGGATCCGGAGCGGCGTAAACGCTACGACCGAGCGCTTGAGGCTCAGCAAACGATTATGCAGCAGCGACAATCCGCGCGCGAAGCGGCAGAACGGGCAAAAGTGGCCCGAGCCAAAGCGGAAATGGTGATGGAAGAACTGGCACGCGCCAACGCCAAAAGAGCCCAAGCTCAGGCGGCGACCGCCGGTGAGGCGGCTGAAGACATGGTGGAACGCATCTTCGGCGCTGCCGCAGGCGACACGTCTGCTGACCCAAAGAGAGCGGCAGGCACAGGCTCGTTTTCCCCGGGCGCCACAGCTTCGCCAGAAGCGGCCGGAACAGGAGACGACGCCGTTGCCTCCCCTGGTGCGGCTGAGGAACCACAGAAAGCTCAGCCAGCCGCTGAGGTGCAACCACTTGCGGTCCAGGCGGTTGAGGTGATCGCGTCTCTGATGCGCCGCATCCGCGGGATCGCACCGCCGCCAGAAAAGGCACCCGACCATGCAGTGGAAGCGAAGGCAACGCTGGAAGATCTGCTGAAGCTTGCTTCGGTCACAATCAAACTGCCCGAAGACAGAGAGGTGCGCCTGCCGCTTGAGAAGGGCATGACGGACGGATATGTGGCCCGCCTGAAGGGCCAGGGGTTGAAGGTGCAAGGCATGCTGCGTGGAGACCTGCTTGTGACGGTGCGGGTCGAGAAGGACAGCCGGTTCAGAGTGGACGGCTTCGACCTTCACACGGTTCTGCCAGTCGCGCTGGAAGATGCCGTTCTTGGCGCGGAGAAGGAAATCGAAACACCGGAGGGAGTGCGCACCGTCGCCATCCCCGCCTGGTCGGGTTCCGATCGCGCGATTGTTCTCGAAGGTCTGGGTCTCCATGACGACGATGGGGGGCGCGGAAAGCTTGTCGTCGAACTACGTGTGCTTTTGCATGAAAAGCCGGATGACAAGATCACAGACCTGATGCGGCACATGCGTGAAGGTCTTTATGTCTGATCCACTGGGGATGCCCTACTGACCCATTGTTACGATCCCTTACACGAGATGATCCAGGTCAACTTGAACGGCTGAGCGGGCTATGCCATAGGCAACCTTCAATTGTTGCAGCGCGACTTTCGTCTCAGAGGGCATAGCATGGTTCAGGCTTCCGGCCTCATGGCAGGTAAACGCGGCGTCATCATGGGGGTCGCCAACAATCGCTCGATCGCCTGGGGGATTGCCAAGGCCATTCACGCACAGGGTGGCGAAATCGCCCTCACGTATCAGGGAGAGGCGCTGAAGAGGCGTGTCGAGCCGCTGGCTGCCGAGATCGGTGCCGTAGTTGCGGGCGATTGCGATGTCGGTGATGAAGCCAGCATCGACGCAGCCTTTGCTGAAATCGAAAAGCTCTGGGGCAAGATCGACTTCCTGGTCCACGCGATCGGCTTTTCGGACAAGGACGAGCTGACAGGACGGTATGTCGACACGACCGCAGACAATTTCGACAAGACGATGCGGATTTCCGTCTACTCCTTCACGTCGGTCGCACGGCGGGCGGAAAAGCTTATGACCGATGGCGGTTCCATGCTGACGCTGACATACTACGGCGCTGAAAAGGTCATGCCGAACTACAATGTTATGGGTGTGGCAAAGGCCGCACTCGAGGCGAGCGTAAAGTATCTTGCGGTCGACCTTGGCCCCAAGAACATTCGCGTCAATGCCATTTCGGCAGGCCCGATCAAGACGCTGGCCGCCTCCGGCATCGGCGACTTCCGCTACATCCTGAAGTGGAACGAATACAATGCGCCGCTTCGCCGGACCGTGAGCATCGAGGAAGTGGGCGATGTTGGGCTTTACATGCTGTCAGATCTGTCGCGCTCGGTCACCGGGGAAGTTCATCATGCGGACAGTGGCTACCACGTGGTTGGAATGAAAGCCGTGGACGCTCCAGACATTTCCGTCGTCAAGGACTGACCCCGGGGAACACCTGCCGTGCTTATCTACGTGATCCGACACGGCCAGACGGATTGGAACGCCGAAGGACGCCTGCAGGGCCAGCAGGACATCGGCCTCAACGCACTTGGGCGTTCTCAGGCAACGCGCAACGGCGAAAGACTCGCTCAACTGATGGGCCATGATTTGGTCCGGTACGATTTCGTCTCCAGCCCCCTTTCACGTACGCGCGAGACGATGGAGCGGCTGAGGGCTGCGATGAGGCTGGATCCCTCCGCGTATGAGACTGATGAACGTCTCGTGGAACTGTCCTTCGGCGATTGGGAGGGGCAGACGCTTCAAGAAGTTGGTCAGGTCTCTCCGGGACGTGTTGTGGCGCGAACGCAGCAGAAGTGGAATTTCATTCCGCCGGGCACTTCTGCCGAAAGCTATGAAATTCTTTCCTGGCGCGTCGGAGCGTGGCTGAAGTCGCTGGCGCGACCAACGGTCTGCGTGACGCATGGTGGAGTGGTCCGGTCCGTCTTCCGGTTGGTGGGACATATCTCGGAAGATGAGGCTGCCATGATGATCGTGCCGCAGGACCAGATTCTCCGGGTGAACCTCGAGGATGGCACTCTCGTCTGGCTCTAGCAGAGCTCCCGGAACAGTCGCTGAAGGCTACTGAACGATCTCCAGATCGTCGACGACCCGGTCACCATCGATCTCGGTGTAGTATATGACAACCCTCACACCAGCCTCCAGCCCTTCGAAATTAAACTCTTCGGGCACCTGGTATGTTTCACCGTCATCCAGCATCAGTGTCAGTGCGTCCACGTCGACGGTATCAATGGTTGCCTCGACATCGGCGCTCTGCGCCAGGCCAGTGAGTGGCGAGAGGAAGCTGGCGATTGCGAGCAGAGAAGCAATGAGCAGACGCATAGGAGAGCTTTCGACATAGCCTGTGACGTGGTTCGGCGTCGTCAGATAGCCTCGCGATTGTGGCGAAAATCGCCCGCCGCGGTAACATTTCCGGCGAGCAACTAACAAGCTTAAACGAAGATCAAGCGCTCACGGCACCGACACTGAAGAAAAACAAAGCCGTGCCGCCGCACCGGCAGCGACTGTCAAATTCCGGGCACATCCCGCAAGGCTGCATTAACCCGCCACTGATACACATCCAACCATGAAAACCGGCTTGCGAAGGTGGATGAGGTTGCGAAGCTTGCTTTCGTGTGCGGAACGCTTGAACAGGCTTTTCCGGCAAAACCACATCTTCTTTGCGGCCATCCTTGCTGTCGCATCGGCGGTCATCGCGGTCACGATGGTGCTCGACCAGCGACACAAGCTGCAATATCAGCATGATCTCCATGGCAGGACAGAACGCGCCGTGACCGCCATCGCGCGGCGGCTGACGGCGCGAATACAGATGGACGCCGCCGTAGCGCAACGGCTTAGCCATATTTCCGATGCCCACAGCGCAAGTGCAAAGGCGCGACTTCACCGGTTCATCGAAGATGAACTGGCAAAGAATCCACATATCCTCGGCTTCGGCCTTGCCCCTGTCTTCAAGCTCGAGCGCGTCTACAGCCGCGCATCATCCGCGGCCGCGGCGCCCAAGGAAGCTGACAATCCGCGCACACAGTTGCGCGAACTTTTAGAGACCCCCCTTGGCAAACGCCAACAGATGCTGACCCCGATCCCCGGCAAGGATTTTCTCGCGCTGATCCAGCCGAGCGACGGCGATCTTGACGCTACGGATCCTTCAGGTGCGGTTCTGGTCTTCATCGACAAACATGTGCTGATGCGAGAAGTAGGCGTGGCTCCCTCCGCAGCACTGGAGGCGCAGATGCCCAGTCTTGACTGGCTGGACGTCGCCCTTCGCGACCTCAGCCAGACTGATGGCCAGTTCTTTTTCGGTGAACCGTTCATCGAGAACAGAGCACCGGTGACCTGGAACCTACCAGTGCCAAGCACCACTTGGCAGCTTCTCGCCGTGCCGAAAAGCGGCTGGAACGTTTCGGCGCCGGATCAAATGGCCTATCGTTTTTCACTTGCATTAGGTGGTCTGGCGCTCATCATCCCCATCGTCATGGCAAGTTTGCTGATTGGCGAGCGAAACCGTAACATTGCGGCCCTCCGAACTCGTGAAGCTAACCTGCTGGAACTGTCGCAACGCTTCAATCTGGCCATGGAAGCGTCCAACATCGGCATTTGGGAGGTCACCAGAGACGGTCAGCATCTGTTCTGGGACGAACGTGCAGCCGCAGTGCATGGACGCTCGCCCAACGGCCTTAGCAATCGCCTTGATGAATGGCTCAACGCGATCCTCCCAGAGGATCGAGCCGCAGCCGAGGCACATTTCTTCGCCTGCACCTGCCTCAAGCAGACCTCAAGCGACACCTATCGGGTGCTCTTGAGCGACGGCACCATCAAGCACGTCCGTTCTGCGGGCGCGAGCTACTGCAATGCAGACGGAAGCACCCGCACGGCCGGTATCGTATGGGACGTAACGGCTGATGAACTGATGACCCGGACGCTACGCCAGGCAAAGCAGGTCAGTGACATCAAGAACGCAGAACTCGAACTGGCGCTGGACGAGCTCTCTCGACGCGAGCAGGAGCTGGAGGAGCTGTCCAACAAGCTCGATCTGGCATTGGCATCCTACAGTTGCGGGATCTGGGAGTACGATCCTTTCACGGGTGTCGAACGTTGGGATGAGCGAATGTGCCAGCTCTACGGGATTCCCTTCACCGACGGCATCGTCTCAAAGGCACAGTGGTTCGCGCGCATCCATCCGGAAGACCAGGCTCGGGCCGAGGAGGTCTCCAACCGCTTCATGAGCCGCGATATTCAGGATGCGCTGGTGGTTCGAGTTCCCAAGGCTGATGGCACCACACGCTACATTCGCTCCGTCGGTCAGTTGCAGATGGACCGCAACGGCAACAGGAAGATCATCGGGATTGCTTTCGACGTCACGGACGACGCACTGCTGACTGCCAAGCTGAAGGCTGCGAAGGCGGAGTCCGATGCGAAGAATGCCGAACTCGAGGTGGCGAAAAGCCGGATCGAGCACAATGCGCTGCACGATCCTCTGACGGCGCTCGCCAACCGGCGCAAGCTGGACATGGCACTGGATGAGATCTCGCGCGAGAGCCGGCAGGAACGCCAGAAGTTCACCATTCTTCATCTCGATCTGGACCGGTTCAAGCAAATCAACGACACGCTCGGCCACGCTGCCGGCGATGCCATGCTCACCCATGCGGCGGAAGTGCTGTTGCGCAATATCCGTCGCAGCGACATCGTCGCCCGCATTGGCGGGGACGAGTTCGTCATTCTCGCGAGAGGTAGCAGTAGCGACGAACAAATGGCCCAGCTCGCGAGCCGCATCATTGCCGAATTGAGGCAACCAATCGACTTCGAGGGCTTTGAATGTCGGTGCGGCGTTTCAATTGGCATCGCCACAGCCAACGGTCACAATATCGACGCCAGACGCATTCTCGTGAACGCCGACATCGCCCTCTATCGTGCGAAGGCCATGGGCCGCAATCGCTACGAGTTCTTCACGCAGAACCTGCAGGCTGAAATCATCAGCCAGAAGCGCACCGCAGACGAAATTTTGACCGGCATCGACAACGGAGAGTTCATCACGTGGTATCAGCCCCAGTTTGACGCGCAGACAAACGAGCTGACCGGGGTCGAAGCGCTTGTTCGCTGGCGCCATCCTTACCACGGAATCCTGGCGCCCGACCGATTCCTCAAGATCGCCGAGGATCTAAACGTTGCAGCCACCCTCGACCACATCGTTCTTCAAACCGTCCTGAAGGATAAGATGCTTTGGGCGCGACGCGGGGTACATATTCCCAAGGTCTCGGTTAACGTCTCCTCGCGCCGGCTGCACGACGAGACGTTGATCGAGACCCTGCAAGGGCTTTACATCCGTCCCGGAGAGATCTCGTTCGAACTGGTGGAATCGATATTCCTCGACGAACACGAGGACACGGCGGCGAGCAATCTCGAGCAGATCAAGGCGCTCGGCATCGATATCGAGATCGATGATTTCGGCACAGGGCACACCTCCATCGTCAGCCTATTGAAGCTGAAGCCCAAGCGGCTCAAGATCGACCGCCAGTTGGTGATGCCGATCCTCCAGTCGCCGCAGGAGCGCGCCTTGGTTCGTTCCATCATCGATATCGCACGATCCCTTGGAGTGGAGACGGTGGCGGAGGGCGTGGAAAGCATGCAGCACGCTGCGCTTCTCAGGGACCTCGGGTGCGATCTGTTGCAAGGCTACGCTTTCGCCCGTCCGCTGGCCTTCGAGGACTTCACCGAGATGGCACTCACACACTGGGTACAGGCAGCTGCGTGACGCTCGCGACGGCCGAACAGGGCTTGTCGCTCCGCGTCCTTTTCCCTAAGACAGCCGCGTCGGGGTCAGGGCACCCCTCCAAGATCGGTCTGCCATGTCTCACAACACCTTTGGGCATCTCTTCCGCGTAACCACCTGGGGCGAAAGCCACGGTCCTGCCCTCGGGTGCGTCGTCGACGGCTGTCCTCCCGGCATCCGGCTGACGCTTGCCGAGATCCAGAGCTGGATGGACAAGCGCAAACCCGGCCAGTCCCGCTTCGTGACGCAGCGGCGCGAAGACGACATCGTCAAGGTCCTTTCCGGCGTGATGTTCGGCGACGACGGCGAGACGATGATCACCACCGGCACGCCGATCTCGATGCTGATCGAGAACACCGACCAGCGTTCCAAGGATTATGGCGAGATTGCCCGCCGTTACCGACCCGGCCATGCCGACTTCACCTATGACGTGAAATATGGGCTCCGCGACTATCGCGGCGGCGGCCGATCCTCTGCGCGTGAAACGGCAGCGCGGGTCGCGGCAGGCGCAGTGGCGCGCAAGGTGCTTCCCGATCTGGTGGTCCGGGGGGCGCTCGTGCAGATCGGCAAGCACAGGATCAACCGTAACAACTGGGACTGGGACCAGGTGAACGAGAACCCGTTCTTCTGTCCTGATCCTCAGATGGTGCCGGTCTGGGAAGACTACCTGGACACCATCCGCAAGGCTGGGTCTTCCATCGGCGCCGTGGTGGAGGTGGTTGCGGAGAACGTTCCCGCCGGCCTCGGTGCGCCCATCTATAGCAAGCTGGACCAGGACATTGCGTCCCTGCTGATGTCGATCAATGCCGTAAAGGGCGTCGAGATCGGCGAAGGCTTTGCCTCTGCCGAACTCTCGGGCGAAGAGAATGCCGACGAAATGCGCATGGGCAATGACGGCAAGCCGCTGTTTCTTACCAACCACGCAGGCGGGATTCTCGGCGGCATCTCCACCGGGCAGCCTATCGTCGCGCGCTTTGCCATCAAGCCTACCTCCTCCATTTTGACCGAGCGGCAGTCGATCGATGCCGACGGCAACAATGTCGAGGTTCGCACGAAGGGCCGACACGACCCCTGTGTCGGCATCCGCGCCGTTCCGATCGGCGAGGCCATGGTCGCCTGCGCCGTCGTCGATCACTACCTCAGGGACCGGGGCCAAACCGGCCGGCTGCGATAAGGAAACTCCCATGGCCTATGACCAGAAGCGCGTCGTTGACGCCATCCGTGCCTTTGAAGCCGGCGAGATCGTGGTTGTCACTGACGATGACGATCGCGAGAACGAAGGCGACCTGATCGTTGCCGCCGTCCATTGCACGGCAGAAAAGATGGCGTTCATCGTCCGCCATACCTCAGGCATTGTCTGTGCGCCCATGCCGCGAGAAGAGGCCAAGCGACTGAACCTCAACGCCATGGTGGCGGAGAACGATTCCGCCCATACGACGGCCTTTACCGTCACCGTGGACTTCAAGCATGGGACCACGACCGGCATTTCAGCGGACGATCGGACACTGACCGTCCGCAACCTCGCCAATCCCAATGCCGGGCCGGCTGATTTTGTTCGCCCGGGCCATATTTTTCCGCTGATCGCCCGCGAAGGCGGCGTGCTGATGCGCTCCGGCCATACGGAAGCTGCCGTAGATCTCTGCAAGCTCGCAGGCCTGCCTCCGGTCGGCGTCATCTGCGAACTGGTCAACGACAATGGCAGCGTGATGCGCGGACCGCAGGTGGCGGATTTCGCGGTCACGCATGGCCTGAAGCAGGTATCGGTGGCCGACCTGATCGCCTACCGCCAGCGCAAGGAAACGCTGATCGAACTGCAGTCGCAGTTCGAGGTCGAGACGCCTTACGGCAAGGCGAAGGGTCATGCCTACTCACTGCCCTGGGATCCGATGCAACATGTCGCCATCGTGTTCGGCGATATCCGCGACGGCATAGACATTCCGGTTCGGCTGCACCTTGAAAACGTGGCCGACGACGTCTTCGGCACCCGCCGTCCGGTGGACCGCTACATGCAGACGATCGCCGCGGACGGCCGCGGCGTGATCATCTACCTTCGCGAAGGCTCGGTCGGCGTCGGACAAAAGGACCACGGGCGACGCCATCGCCACGATCAGGAGGCCCACGAGCAGGCGCAGGTGCGGGAAAGCGAATGGCTGGAAATCGGCTTGGGTGCGCAGATCCTCAAGGACCTCGGCGTGAGCTCCATCAAGCTCCTCACCCGCAGCGAGCGCCATTATGTCGGACTGGAAGGTTTCGGCATTCGGATCGCCGAGACCGTGATTTGCTGAGATCGTGACCCGGGCTGCTGCAATCAGCCGGTGATCGGACCTTCGATGCGCGGCTCAGGGGCACCGCTCCATACCAGCCGATAGACATCCCCCTGCCGCACCGACTGAACGGCAGCGGGACGCAGCACGGCGAAGCACGTGCCTCCCTTTTGTCGGACGGAGGGATAGATGATGCCGTTCAGGCCGATGGCCCTCACCTGCTCCGCCAGGGCATTGCCGGCCGGATAGCCGACTTCCTTGTCCGCCTGCAGGCTCTGATGCGTCGGCCTCTCGCGCAGATCGACGAACTCGCCCGACAGGCTGCAGAACATTTCCGCATATTCCACCACGGCCTGGAAGCTGCCGGTCCGGGCCAGAAACTCGGTCATGTGAAAGATGATTTCCGCAAGGCAGGTTTCAACGGCGAGTGCCGCATACCAAGCGCCACGATACTCGCCGTTGAAGCGATTCGGCTCCCGCGGCTTTGCATAGGCGAAACTCGCATTGATGAAGTGCGCATGCGGCACGTCGTAGACCAGCTCGTTGGCAGCCAAGCGGGCGATCCCAGTCACCTCCGCCACCCTGCGGCTACTGGTGGCGCTCTCAATCTCGGCCAATTGCTCCAGTTCCGCCTCGTCATCGACGAGCGGCGCAAGCACCGCCTCGCGAAGCCGCGCCGTCGTCACCAGCCGTACCGTCTTCGGGTAGGCGGTGGTGACCACCGGAACGCCATCAACCAGCACCTAAAGGCCTCCACGCACCGCATCGACATAACGGCGGGTATCCAGCATCAGAGGGATCCCGCCTTCGATCATGGCAGCAACCGGTGTGCGGGCGGCAAACAGCGGCCCCGTATTCGGCAGCATCGGCCACCGATCAGCCATGGCGTCGGCAAACAGGAGATGCAGTCCCTTGTAGATGCCGACCAGGATCGAGACCCGCGTCATCTGATCCTGGCTCAGCGTGCGGCGCCCCTCATCCGGCTTCAAGCGCTCCCAGGTGCTGACGGAAACACCGAGTAGTGCAGCGGCCTGGGCGCCAGTCAGGCCCCATTGTTTAACCAGACGGCGGTAAGCCTTGAGCGCGGTGCCGGCAAGACGGGCCCGGTCGGCCTCCGCTGCAAAACCCTGAGGCGTTGCGCCTCTTGGCCGCCCCTTCTGCTCCAATGCCTGTACCATCCGTGGTCTCCGTCAACTGACGGGCCAAATATAGTTCATTTGAGGGCTCCTCGCCAGCCTGCCCTATCCGCGCCATTCATCGGCATAGGTGACCCGTTCGACGTCCGCGAATTTCGCCACCCGCGCAAGCTCCGCCTCCAGCTTCTCCAACCGTCCGGCGGAGGCGCGCACGCCAGCCTCCAGCCACAGCCGCCGCACATCCAGGCTTCCCGTCTTGCGGTCCGTCTTCATGTCGATGCGGCCGATCATCCGGTCGCCCTCGATCAGCGGGAAGACGTAGTATCCGTACTGGCGTTGCGGCTCCGGCACGAAGATCTCAATCCGATAGTTGAAGTTGAACAGCCGCTCGGCCCGGTTGCGGTCACGCAATAGCGGATCGAACGGGCTCAGCACCCGGACGCGTGCCGGGGGCTCCGGGACATCAGCCAATTGGTCGGGCAAGGCAGCGAAGGCGTGCGCCGCACGAGGGCGGCTGCCGTTAGCGCTTTGGATCACGACATCCGCCAGCTCATTACGATGGGCCTCCACCCACTCCTTCGCCTCCTGCGGGGTAACAAGCGCCCAGAAGGCGGCGATTTCTCCGGATGTTGCGAAGCCGAGCCTTTCAAGCGCGCTACGGCAGGCCCAGTCGACAAAGTCCTCGTGGCTGACTTCCGGTTCATGATGGTGGGTTGGCAGGACGCGCTCGGTGAGATCATAGATCTTCTGGAAGTTGACGCGGCCGGCGATGGCGAGCTTGCCGGTATGCCAGTAATATTCCAGCGCAGTCTTGTTCGGGTGCCAATTCCACCAGCCGCCGGACTTGTGCTCCTCCGCCTTCATCTCACGGGCCATGATCGGTCCATTCTCGACGATCCGCTGGTACGTCTCCTCGAAGGCGCTGTCGAAGTCGTCGCCCTGCCATTTGCGCCAGCGTTCGCCGATCACCGCCTCGCGCCTGACGAAGCGATGCTTCCAGTAGCGAAAAAATCTCGCGGGGATGACTGAGGCGTCGTGCGTCCAGTGCTCGAAGAGCTCGCCGTCCTTCTCCAGCAGTTGCCGCAAATGTTCGCGGCGATAGGTCTGGTTGCGGGAGAACAGGATCATGTGATGGGCGCGTTCGACCGTCGCGATACTGTCGATCTGGACGAAGCCGAGCTTGTCGATGAGCGACAAAAGATCCTGCTTGTTCAAACTGCGGGTCGGTGGCTGGGACAGGCCCTGCCGTTCGAGGAAGATCTTCCGCGCCACGTCGTTTGGAATGAGATTCACCATGTCTGGGAGACTAGGATGATCCCGTCCGCTCCGCAATGTTCACGGTCTGTTTTCCGTTCCCCTCCCCGCTCATCCGGTCTATAGCAGCCGGCGGACAAAAAGGTGGCGCGTGGATATCCGTTTCGAACAGGCTGGAGCGACTTTTGGGGACCGCGTGGCGGTCGAGCCGCTGACGCTGTCGTTGTCGGAGCGACGGGTTGCCATCATCGGCCTCAACGGCTCCGGCAAGACGACGTTTGCGCGAATGATCAATGGCCTCGTGGTGCCGACTTCCGGTCGTGTGACGGTCAACGGATCCGATACGGCGAGCGCAGGCGAGAGCGTGCGCAGGCAGGTCGGCTTCATCTTCCAGAACCCGCAGAACCAGATCATCCTGCCGATCCTGCGCGAAGATATCGCCCTCGGCCTGAAGAGCCGGCGCCTTTCCGCGGCAGCGGTGGACGACGCCATCGAAGCCATCCTTGCCCGGTTTGGAATCGAACATCTGGCAGCGCGGCGGGCGCACGAGCTTTCCGGTGGGGAATTGCAGCTTGCTGCCCTCGCCTCCGTTCTGGTGACGGACCCAGAGATCGTCATCCTCGACGAGCCGACGAACCAGCTGGACCTGCGCAATCGGGCGCTCGTGGAGAGAACGCTGCGCACGCTGGATGAAACCGTGATCGTGATCAGCCACGACCTGGCGCTGATCGAGGACTTCGACCGGGTGCTGATGTTTCACGAAGGCCGGCTCCTTGGAGACGGAGCACCTCGCGACGTCATCGCCGGATACCGGAAGATCGCCGCGGCATGAACTCGCTCTATGTCGAAGGCGACAGCTTCTTTCACCGCTTGCCGCCGCGGCCGAAGCTCATTCTCCTGCTCACCGCGAGCCTTGCCCTCTTCCTGACCCGCTCACCCCTTCTGCTCGGCCTGTCCGCAGGTGCCGCTGCGCTGCTCTACGGCTCCCTCGGGATCGGCTGGCAGCAAAGCTGGATCCGCCTGCGGCCGATCCTGCTGACGATTGCAATCGTGGCGCTGGCAACCCTCGTGCTGAACTCCATGGAGGAAGGCGGCGTCGTCCTGCTGCGGCTGACGACGCTGATGCTGATTGCCGCCGCCGTCACCGCGACTGTGCCGATCGGGTCCTTCATTGACGAGATCACGCTTGCGGCGCGGCCAATGGAGAGGCTGGGGCTGGTAAAGGCTGCAGACATCGGCCTTTCCGTCGGGCTCGTCATTCGCTTCGTTCCGGAGGTCGTTTTACGGTTTCAGCAACTGCGACAGGCACATCAGGCGCGAGGGCTGAAGGTGCGGGCAACAACCATGATCGTGCCTTTGATCATCCAGACGCTGAAGTCTGCGGACGAAATTGCCGCGGCGATTGACGCGCGTGGAATTCGCGGCCAAAGACACGCGCGAAATCTGGAGGATTCTCGATGACCACACGCGATCTCGTCCTTACCGCCCTGTTTGCAGCCATCATCGTAGCGCTCGGCCTGCTGCCGCCGATCATGCTCGGCTTCATCCCCGTGCCGATCACTGCTCAGTCGATGGGCGTGATGCTGGCGGGCGTCATACTTGGCGCGCGGCGCGGAACAATGGCTGTCCTGCTCGTCCTCCTGCTCGCGGCCATCGGTCTGCCGGTGCTTTCTGGCGGACGTGGGGGACTGGCCGTCTTTGCCGCCCCCACAACCGGCTACCTGATCGGCTGGGTATTTGCTGCCTTTACGACCGGTTTCATTGCCGAGCGCGTCGTCAAGCCATCGCAGACCTCACTCACCCAGACGCTTGGCTTCTTCGTTGCGGCAGTGGCGGGCGGCGTGGTGGTCCTCTATGCCTTCGGCATCACCTACCTCGCTTTCATTACCGGCATCGGCATGAGCAAGGCGTTCATCGGCTCCATGGCCTTTATTCCGGGTGATATTATCAAGGCCGTTGTCGCGGCTTTGGCAGGACGTGCCGTGATGGCCGGCTACCCACTGC
This sequence comes from Pseudorhizobium sp., assembly GCA_035998065.1. Lineage (GTDB taxonomy): Bacteria > Pseudomonadota > Alphaproteobacteria > Rhizobiales > Rhizobiaceae > Neorhizobium. Next base: position 710 of record DASYHX010000517.1, on the reverse strand, counting down.
TGCCAGCCCGGGCTTAGGTCAAAGGAACTGGTAGAGCCAGTCTCGGAGGTCTTCCGGCAGGGCCACTGGCTCCCTCTTTTCCCGATCGCAGGCGGTCCAAACGATTTCTGTTTCCGCCACTTCTTCTGTGCCGCGCAACATACGCACCAGGAAGCCGGCGGACTTGCCGCCGATCTTGCTGACATGCACGTCCATGCGCACCACGTCGCCCATATGGAGCGCCGCGTGCAGGGTGCAGGTAACCTTGCCAACGGTAAAATGCGGGTCGGTCGCCGCAGCAGGGCGGCGGGCCCAGAACGTCGTCAGCGCCTCCTCGGCCCTGTGAACGTAGACAGCCCGGAACATCTCTCCGTGCAGGTCCACGTCGCGGAAGGGAACCTTGAATTCCAGATACTCAACAGCTTCCTTAGCCACGCTACCTCCAGCATACCCTTCTTCATGTAAGCGCATTCCTTTCGCCTCCACAAGCGCGCCAGCCGCGACAGCTTGAAAAGCAAGGTGTTCTGCTCCATGTCGTGGCAAACCGGAGACGCCGCCCGATGTCCACCCGCCTTTATGAACACGACATCTTCCTCGACCACCGGACACCGGAAGGCCATCCCGAACGGGCGGACAGGCTGCGGTCACTGGCAATCGCGCTGCAGCACCCGAACTTCGAGAAGCTTGACCGGAGGAAGGCGCCGCAGGCCAACGAGGACGCCGTGCTGCTG
>DASYHX010000216.1:0-5642 GCA_035998065.1 Pseudorhizobium sp. | reverse complement strand
GAGACTATCGGCATACCATCAGCCCAGGCTGATGCAGACAAGATCGTAGAACTGCAAGTCATGGTGGCTATTCGAGGGACACGAACGAAAGATCCCTTGGAAGTTCGTGACGCACTGCTGACGGCCGCCGGGATGATCCGAGATCTGCACATCGTGCTGGATACGGAGACAGAGATCCAGACCAGTCGAGGAGAGACACCGTGAACGGGCACGGGGGCATGAAATAATGGCCCTTGCTGGCGAGCAATGGCATCTGCTTGCCACTGGAGCCTTCGATGCACCCATCCGCGCCTTCAGCCTTAAGCCAGCACTATCTGTTCGCCTTGGGGTGGGTACAGTCTCGGTCTGGATCAAACCTAGCTACGACCCTCCCGGCTTGGGTTAATCTGGAAGACCCATTCGCTGTCGATGCTCTGCACGGCAGGCCTCAGCATCATGGTAATTGTTGAACCATGCGCTTCGAACGGTTCCATTCTCCCGAATGACGACGACCAAGCTCGCAAGCCGGAGTTCCATGTAAACCGTATCGGGCATGACGGGGTGTCCTTACTGCCGGTATCCGGCAAGTGCGTTCGTGGCGAACGCGGTGTTAGCCCTTAGCTGAGCATTCTCCACCCATATACCACCAAGTCCCGAATCAGCCTAAGCCGCCCTCGCCTCCGATTGCCCTCCGTGCGATGACATCGCCGTCCGATCGAAAGCCGGGCACCCCACCTTCAAGCTCCGCTCTTCTCAGTGCGGGGTCTTTTTTTGGAACACCTGTAGCCTCGTGAAGTTTGCAAGTCGGAACCGCGAGGGTGGCCGCGTTCTCCAGTTCAACCACAGAGCCATCCTTGCGGCTCCCAATCTCGACTTCAAGCTTGACCCGCTTCGGCGGGTTTCTTTTTGCCCGGAAGTGAAACCGCGATCATTTATCGCATGTGCTCACTCCCCATCTTCTCTTCTTCTCTCTCAGTTCTTCCAACTCTTTCTCTTCCAGGTTCTGAAGGATGGTGAGGGAGGGTTCCGGTCAAAGCTCCCCCTACCCCTCAGAACCATAGAGATCCCGAAAGGCAGGAGGAGCGTTTGACGTATCCTGAAGGCCGGAGCCGGGATGGGACACGCGTCAGGTCGCCTCTCGGCTAATCCGTCCTCATTTTCTGGCAGCACAGTAGGACTTTCGCTCCCCGCGCCTCGGGCTTCACCAGCTCGGGAGTTGCACCCGGTCGCCCGTCGATGGGCAAACCAATCTCACGCTTACGCACCATGCGCAAACATATTTACGTACTATTCGTATTTCCCATTGTATCTTACGTTCTATGCGTATATACATCCTCATCAGCCCACGGGAAACCGAAGGCGCCAGCGGGAGAGAGTTTCTAGTCCCCGCTCAGTTTGAGGATGGGAAGCATGACCTTCGTAACCCGCTACACGACCCAGCGCCTGACCGACCGCAACGCCGCCGAATGGCTGATGAACGCCGATCAGTGGTCCGACGAGGCGGAAGACGCGGAAGAGTTCCGCACCCAAGCCAAAGCCCAACGCCGTGCGGATCGCGTCGGCGGCGAGGTCTTCTCCCACAGTCGACCCGCGACGGCTCTTGAGGCCGCGATGATCCAGCGGTCCCCATTCCAATTTCTCGCAGCAGCGGAGTAACCGCCCGATGACCAGCATGGACACCTACCGCCAGTTCTTGGAAGCGCGTCACCTCTCGGAAGTCTTGCTCATGAAGCACACCGAGGAAAACGCGAAGGGCAAGCCTGTTCTGTACGGAGACATCCAGGTCGAGGAAGGCTTCAAGAAGCTAGCTTCCTACCTCGGATATCGCGTCGAGCCTGTCGCCGCTCCTGTGCAGGAGGTCGCGTGATGGCGAAGCGAACTCACAAAGCTGCACCTTGGATGTGCGGTCAATGCAAGTGCGGGTTCGATAGCGAAAAGGCCGTCCGCCGCCACATCAAGGACGCTCATCCAACCATTCAAGGCTGCGGCCTCTTCCGGTGCGTCGCCCGTGTCGATGGTCCTGAGTACGAACCCTCGTTCGCGGATCGCGCCATTGAAGCCAGCATCGCTCTAGCCTGCGGCGAGCAGACTGACGACGCTTGGTTGCTGGGGGAATGAGTATGCGCGAGCCCGTCCACCTCGGTCATTTCGAATCGGCCATCGCCAAGCGCCTCCGCAAGATCAACGAGAAGATCGCTGCGGCGCAGGCCAAGCGGGATCGCCGGTCAATGATCGCCGTCGCAGCGACAACCATTCCAGCCCTCCTCCTCGCCTACGTCTGGACCACGAGCATGGTCATTCCGGCGTGGGAGCGTGTCAATCATGAGAACCAGGAGATCGCCAATGCCAGATAATGCACCACTTCAGGACGGCGTATCCGTTCTTGCTGATCACCTTCCGATCATCAACCGTTGGGCTTGGTGGCAGAAGGCGCTCAAGGACCCGGCGAAGATCGGCAGCAAGGAACTGCCAGTCCACGACAGTGATCCACAGCAGGGATATTACCGCGTCCGATACGGCAAGGATAAGCCGTTCGAGCCAGTCGCTATCTGGAAGGACGAGAGCGGCGCCTGGCTGGCTTACCGCAACGGTCGGGAAGCGAATGCCGAGGCCATCTGGACCTCGTGCTGCCGTCACCCTGTCTCCTATGATGCCTATCAGACTGCAGTCGAAGGCAAAGGCTGGCCTGACGATGACAAGGTGGTCGCCGCTCAGGTCAAGCCCCGCCTGCCCGGCGACCTACCAAACTCCCGCGACGTCGATGATGCCGAAACCATCCGGGACCAGATCGAGTCCGCGCTTGCTGGTCTGACGGCTTACGCCCTGATCCAGGACGATGCGACGGCAGCAAAAGCGCTATCTCTCCGCAACCGCTTGAACGAACTCTCCCGCGATGCCGACAAGATCCGCACGAAGGAGAAGGAGCCGCACCTTGAAGCGGGCAAGGCCGTCGACGCCAAGTGGCAGCCCCTTGTGAAGAAGGCCAAGGCCGGTGCGGATCAGGTTCGTGATGCAATCGGCAGCTGGGAGACGGAAAAGCTTCGTCGCCAGCGCGAGGCGGAGCGGAAGGCCGAAGAGGCCCGCAGAGCCGCAGAGGAAGCCGCACGGCAGCAGCAAGGCGATGTCGCGGTGCTGGAGGCTCCAAAGGTCGAAACCGCGCCAGCAGAAGCCCCTGCGCCGATCAAGGCCACATACGGCAAAGCCGCCTCGGTTCAGGTCAAGACCGTCGTAAAGGACGTGACCGACTGGCAGGCACTGTTCACCTACATGGCGAACCGCGAGGAGGTTCAGACGCTCCTCCGCCAGTTGGCACAGCGGGCGCTCGACGCCGGCCGCACAAACATTCCCGGCATCACTACCGAAGAGAAGGCAGCCGTACGATGAACGCCGTCACCAAAACGGAAGCCGCCCGCCCATCGCTGATCGCGACCATGGCGATGAAGTTCAACATGGATCCGAAGGCATTCGAACAGACGGTCCGCTCTACGGTCATGCCCTCACAGCACACGAACGAGCAGTTCGCGGCGCTGATGATGGTCGCCAAGGAATACGACCTGAACCCGCTGACGAAGGAAATCTATGCCTTCCCGGCCAAGGGCGGCGGCATCGTGCCAGTGGTTTCAATTGACGGCTGGGTAAACCTCGTCAACTCGCACGGGGCTTGCGATGGCTTCGAGTTTGAATTTGAGCACGCCGACGATGGGACGCTCATCTCTTGCACCTGCAAGATGTACCGGAAGGACCGTGGTCGGCCCGTCACGGTGACCGAATACCTGTCGGAATGCGTTCGCAACACCGACCCTTGGAAGATGAAGCACCGGATGCTTCGCCACAAGGCGATGATCCAGGCAGCGCGCTACGCCTTCGGATTCTCTGGCATCTATGACGAAGACGAAGGCAGCAAGATTGCCGAGATGCGCGACGTCACCCCGCAGCCACCGAAGCCGCCGGCACCACCTGCCCCGCCAGCGCCGCCGGCTGAGGCTGAAGTGGAGGTGGACGCCGACGGTGTCGTGATCGAGCACAATCAGCCTGCAGACAAGCCGCTGGAAGGCTAGATCCTCCAGAACGACGGGCAAGGCAGGGAAATCGACGCGACCAAATTCTTCGAGCAACTGGAAGCCGAACTGGCAACGGCTGCGACCGTGGAAGACGTCGAGGAAGTCTGGACCGCGCGAGACCCGCTGGCGCTCTTCCAAGACGACGAACAGAACCAGGCGATCGCAATCGCGATCAAGAAGCGCCGCCTGAAGATGATCGGAGGCTGAGATGACCAAGAGCGATTATCCCGCCCTTAGAATGCGCGTGGAGCGCGGACGGCTGGTTCCGGCTGCCCAGTTCGATCAGGAGCGCCTCGACAGCTACCGGCCCGGCGCAACCGTCATGGTGCGACTGACGGAAGAGAAGGATCGCGTTTTGGTCCGCAAGTGGTTCGCGATCATCGGCCTGGTGCTGAAGACCTGCGAGACGCCGTGGAGGAACAAGGACGAGGCTCACGAGGCCATCAAGCTCGCGCTCGGCATCGTGAACCTATCCAAGACCGTCAGCGGTCAATTCATGCAGTATCCCAAGAGCCTCGCCGAGCTTGATGACCCGGAGATGACGGAGGCGCTCGAGCAGATGACCGATTTGCTGTCCCGCATGACTGGCGTCGACGTCGAGACTCTCAAAAGTGAGACGGCGCACGTTGGCGCCGCTGAAGCGAATCCCCCTTCCGATGAAGCCGACTCCCCTCCCGGCTTCGCGGATGCTGGCGCCGGTTCCCCTGCCGATGCGCCAGGTAGTGAGGAGGCGGATAATCCCCTGCCGTCCGCCTCCTCCACCATTTCACGCGATCCGGAAACGGAACGGCTGATCCAGTTCGCCAAGGACCTGCTGCCGACGGCCGGTGATCCTGAAATCACCGGGGCGGCTCTTTCCGTCATCGAGAAGGAGTGGGCCACGGAGATCAAGACGTTCTCACCCGCCGGCCAGGCAAAGGCTATGAGCATCAGCAAGTCGATGCGGGCGATCTTCAACGGGAATGCTAGCGCGGATGCTGCCATCGCCTTTCATGCAGAAGGGCTCGGGTGCGAACCGGAAGAGATCGGAGGGCGGGCCAATGGCTGACGCAACGCTCATCTCCTGGGCAGACATGACGTTCAACCCATGGATCGGATGTACCCGGATCTCACCTGCGTGTGACGGCTGCTATGCTGCTCACCTGATGGAAACGCGGATGGGCCGCGTCCAGTGGGGCGGGCCCGGCGTTGGCTCCGGTACTCGCGAGCGCACAAGCGCCGCAAACTGGCGGAAGCCACTTGCGTGGGACAAGAAGGCAAAGGCGGAAGGTCGCCGGCCCTTCGTGTTCTGCTCGTCGCTTGCTGACGTCTTCGACAACGAAGTGCCGGCGGAATGGCGGCGCGATCTTTTCGAGCTGATCATCCAGACGCCAAACCTCGTCTGGCTTCTGCTGACGAAGCGGCCGCAGAACATCGTCAAGATGGTCAAGGAGATCCGGTTGATGCCGAAAAACATCGCGTTCGGCACGACCATCGAAGACCGCGAACGGGCACAGAAGAACCTGCCCGGCCTGATCGTGGCAGCCGGTCTCCGTCCGCTGTTCCTGTTCGCGAGTTGCGAACCTTTGGTCGGTGACCTCGGAGACCTTTCGCCATGGATGC
>DASYHX010000210.1:0-8136 GCA_035998065.1 Pseudorhizobium sp. | reverse complement strand
CACATTCATCCCTTGACCGGCAGACGCCGGATCAGGCCTACTTCAACGCGCTGGCACCAATGATGGTGGCGGCATAATCGAGGCGGAAATCCACTTAGCGAAACGCCCGAAGCTGTTCAGACAAACCGAGCCACCTCTGAGAGCCATGCGACCGGTAGGCTAACGATGACCCCGATCGCGGTGCCCACCATCGCGATCTGAAAGGTCTCGATCATCCGCCAAAAGACACGCTGCAAAAAGCTTGCCTCAAGGTTCGGCGGCAGCATGCGCGCGACCAGTTCCGCCATCCGGGGACCGCCCTGCGCGAGCTGTGCTGGCGATGGCGCTACCTGCTGAAAGGAAACGATCAGCAGGGCCCCGGCTCCCATAAGAAGCGCGAAGGTGACAGGCGACAGGCGCGTGACGCGCGTCGGAAGGAGCGTTGCGTCACGCATGAAAAACTTCCTGCAGGTGGCGGCGGGTCACGTTGCCAGTCGGCTGGTCGAAGAAGACAGAGCCGGATTTCAAGGCAATGATGCGGTCCGAATATTCCAGAGCATGATCCATGTCATGGGTCGTGCAGATCAGCGTGATGCCGCTGTCCCTTGAAAGCTGCGAGAAGAGCGCCATGACGTCTCGGCCCGACGCCGGATCAAGGCTGGCGGCCGGTTCGTCGGCAATGAGCAACTGCGGCTTGCGGACGAGCGCCCTGGCGATCGCGACCCGCTGCGCCTGACCGCCAGAAAGCTCGTCGGCGCGCGCCTCGGCCTTATGATCCAGTCCCACCTGGGCCAGCGCCGCCTGCGCATCCCGGCGCCATTCCTGGCGCGCGATGCACTGGTGCCAGGCATGCCAGCCACCCGCGAGACCGAGCTTTCCATGCACGACATTGGTCAAAACCGATTGCCGCGCCACCAGCCCGTGATGCTGAAAGATGACGCCGATGCGGCGCCGCAGCCGCTGCAGCTGGCGTGGCGATGCCGACGCCCCGATGTTTTCGCCGAGCGTGGTCACCTCCCCGACATCCAGCGGCAGGAGACCGATCAGGCATTTGAGCAACGTCGACTTGCCCGCGCCGTTCGAGCCGACCAGAGCCACCCGCTGGCCCGGCAAAACGTGAAGGCCGATGCCGGAGAATACCGTCTTTCCGTCCGCATATCTCTTCGTCAGGTCGCGTGCGCGGATGATCTCGCTTGTCATGTCTGTCCAGCTACCGTCTCTGCTATCGTGCGTGGCGAAGGCAGCCGGAGCGCATCCGACTGCCTCGGGTCTTTGGTGGAAAAAGTGGCGTCAGTTGACGAAGTCGGTGAAGGTGTCGACGCCGATCGTGCGGTACATCGACCGGACATAGTCGTAGTCGCTGTCCTTCACGTCGGTAAGGAAGAAGCCGCCCTTGAACTTCTGATTGTCGTCGCCCTTCAGCACGGCCTGCATCAGATCGTTGCCCTTTTCAGCAAAAGCATCGCGGACGGCGGTGAAGACATCGTCGGAAATGTCTTGGCGGGCGACGAGAATGTCGTTAGGCAGGTCGCGGCCCCGGGCAATCACGGAAAAGGCCTTGTCCGGGAAGGCCTCGCGCACCGAGGCAAGATGGCCGAAATTGAGGCCGATCGCGGCGATGTCGCCACGGATCAGGGCTTCGGCGGCCACGTTGCGCGAGATGATCACCGGCTCATAGTCGCTGCCGTACTTGAGGCCGAAATCAGCCAGCGCCTGGGCAGGACCGAGATGCTGCGAGGTCGAGCCGACCGAACCGAAGGCGATCTTCTTGCCCTTCAAGTCTTCCAGAGTGCGCATTGGACCATCGGCCAGAACGGCGACCTGTGCAAAATAGTCCGGACGCTGCCAAGCCACGACGATCTTCGGCTGGCTGAGCTCCTTCATCACGACGTATTCGGCGGGACCGGTGAGCACGAGGTCAACCTGATTGGCATTCAGCGCCTCGACGGCGGTGGTGCGGGACGCAACCGGATAAAGCTCGATCTCAAGGCCGGTCGCCTCTTCAAGCGCCGTTTCGAAGGCTCCGAATTCCTGCTGCAGGGCCTCCAGGCCCTCGATATCGGTGACGGCGAATTTCACGGGTTCGGCGGCAAGGCCAGGCATGGCCGTGGCAAGCGTGATGGCCAATGCGGCGGCGAGTTTGCGGATCATGATTTTTTCCTCTGCTGTGTAGACAGGATGGCAGCGACGGGCTACCTGTATAGACAGCAGATGACGTCCACATGACACTTCACCTACCACCAACCACCCTCGAGGAATGCACATGAACTGGACCATCAGGGGCGGCCGCGCGCTTGTGGCGGGACAATTGACAGAGACCGATCTCCATTTCTCCGACGGCCGGCTGTCGCCGGCACCCGCCCACGACGCAAGGGTGATCGAGGCTCGTGGGCTTGTTGTTCTGCCCGGAATCGTCGACATTCATGGCGACGGCTTTGAGCGGCAGCTGCTGCCGCGCCCTGGGGTGCGCTTCGACACGGCGCTGGCGCTACGAGACACCGACCGGCAGCTCGTCGCCAACGGGATCACAACCGCGTTCCACGGCGTGACTATCTCCTGGGAGCCGGGCCTGCGATCGGTGGAGGCGGCGGTCGACCTTGTGGAAACGCTGATGAAGATCCGCGCGAGCCTGCGCTGCGACACGCGGCTGCATCTGCGCTGGGAGACCTTTGCGCTGGACCAGTTGCCGACGGTGATGCAGTGGCTGTCGCTCGATCCGAAACCGATTGTTGCGCTCAACGACCATACGACGGGCACCATCCTAAAAGGCACGATAGCGCGCAAGATCGGCCAGATGGCTTCGCGATCCGGCCTGAGCCAGGTGGGATACCGCGAATTGCTTGACAGCGTCTGGGCGCGCCGCGAGGAGGTTCCGGCAGCGATCGCGGAACTGGCGGCGGCGGCAAAGCTTACGGGCAATGTGCTGCTTGCCCACGACGAAGCCTCTCCGCAAGAGCGGGAGGCGTTCCGCAACCTCGGTGCCGTCACCTCCGAGTTCCCGCTGACGCGCGAAACGGCCGAGTCGGCGCGTGCCGCCGGAGAAGAGGTCATTCTCGGCGCGCCAAATGTTGTGCGCGGCGGAAGCCACAACGGCGCGCTTGATGCGACGCAGGCCGTGCGCGATGGCCTCTGCACGGTATTGACCAGCGACTACCATTACCCTTCCCCGCTGCATGCGGCCTTCAAGCTGGGGGGCACTGATCTGGCCGGCCTTGCTACCAGCTGGCCTCTGGTCTCAGCCAATGCGGCAAAGGCGGCCGGACTGGCCGATCGGGGCGAACTACGGCCGGGCCAAAGGGCGGACGTCATTCTCGTGGACGCAGCCGATCCTTCCCATCCGCAGGTGATCGCCACCATGGTCGCCGGCAGGATGAGTTACTCGGCAGGAAACCCGGAATTACTGATGCGGATCGGGACCTCCGCATGAAGACGAACATGCACTCGACGCAGGCTCCGGAGAGAAGCGGCGATATTCTTGCCGGCTTTGGAGACGTCGTCTTCCGACCGCGCAGCGACGTGGCGATCTGGCAGCAGATCTATGATCATATTCTTGGGCTGATCGAAACCGGCTTCCTGGCGCCGGGTAGCCAGTTGCCGGGCGAGACTCATATGGCCGAGAAGCTCGGCGTTACCCGCATCACGCTGCGGCGCGCCTTGCAGCAGCTGCAGCGCGAAGGGCAGCTGACGGCGCGCAAGGGCGTCGGCATCTTCGTCCGCAGCCTTCCCTCCGTCTTCACTGTGCGTGACGACCGGCCATTCCTGGAAAACTTCAACGCCCGCGGTCGGGTGATCGTCACCCAGACCCTGGTGCTCTGCCGCGAGATGGTAACGACTGCGATCGCGAAGAAGCTGAACCTTGCCGATGGCGACGAGATCATCCGATTGTGCCGCACCCGCACGGCCGACGGCCAGCCGCTCTATGTGAACACAAAGATCTTTCCCGCGCGCCCGTTCCCCAACTTCGAGATGGCGTACCGGAAGCAGCAGTCCGTCACCGACGTCTTCAACGCGCATGGGATCGGCAAGTATCACCGCGCAGAGACGCGTGTCAGCGGTGGCTTCGCCTCCTCCGAGGAGGCGGATTTGCTGAAGTTGACCCCCGGCACTCCGGTCTTTCGTATCAACGCGATCAATCACGACGCCGGCAAGCGGCCGATTGAGTGGACGCTCGGCTGCTGGCCGCTGACGTCGGTCGAGTTCGTCTTCTGAGCATCTGCCGGGCAGATCCTTCCTGTCGGCCATGTTGACGGGTTGGAGCAGCTCAAAGAGGGGTGCGGTTGGTCCAGGTGATGTGCCCGGCCTGGAGAAACAGAATGGACAAGTTCGGCTCTGGCGGCTTCCAACTTGTGCCTGTTATCCTTTGTAGGCCACCCGCCGAGAGCCTAGGTGGTCGGGGACGCCCACTGCCTGTCACAAGGAACCGGAACAGCACGCCCTGAAACTAGAATGGGTGGAATTTGTGGGTACCCGCCACGGATACCTCAATGGCTGCTCCAGACACGTCAGATGCTCATTTCATGCCACGGCAGCATGCCTCCATTCTGCATTCAGCAGCCAGCGTAGTTTTGGACGCACGGAACAGCAGCAGTGGCAGAACGTTCATTGCTCCGTAGAGGAATTGAGGAGAAATTGCCTTGAGCATCGGCTTGCTTGGTCTGCTGGACGACGTCGCGGGTCTGGCGAAAGTAGCGGCGGCATCCGTGGACGACGTGACCGGAATGGCAATGAAGGCTGGTATCAAGGCCACAGGCGCAGTGATCGACGACGCAGCCGTTACCCCTCGCTATGTGCAAGGGTTTTCTGCCGATCGCGAACTCCCGATCGTGTTCAAGATCGCGAAGGGTTCGATCAAGAACAAGCTCCTGTTCCTGCTGCCAGCTGCCCTGGCATTGGGCTACCTCCTGCCTTGGGCCATCACGCCGTTGCTGATGATAGGCGGCGCCTACCTTTGCTATGAAGGCGCCGAAAAGATCTATCACCTCTTGTCCCCCCACCAAGCCCATGAGCATGAAACGCATCTCGCTTCGGTTGCGGTGGATCCCAAAACCCTTGAAGACGAGAAAGTCGCAGGTGCCATCAAGACGGACTTCATTCTGTCCGCCGAGATCATGGCGATCGCCCTTGCAGAGCTTCCAAACGAAAGCCTGTTGGCGCAGGCGGTCATCCTAGTGATTGTCGCCTTCGGCATAACCTTGGCAGTCTATGGCGTCGTTGGATTGCTCGTGAAAGCTGACGATTTCGGGCTGGCGCTTGCCACCAACAATGGTGGATTGGCCCGCAGCTTTGGCCGAGGCTTGGTGAAAGCCATGCCGGTCGTGATGGCCATCCTAAGTGTGGTGGGCACCGCCGCTATGATCTGGGTCGGCGGCGGCATCATCGTCCACGGGCTGGAGGGGTTCGGGCTCCCCGGAATAGGGCACCTCATACATAATTGGGCCGAAGTCGCTGCCCATGCGGTCCCGAATGTCTCGGCTGTGACCGCATGGGCGGTAGAGTCCGCCGGCTATGGGGTTGTAGGGTTGGCGATCGGCACTGCTCTTATACCCATTGCCGGCTACGTCTTTTCGCCTGCTTTGCAAGCCCTTAAAAGTCGCCAAATCCTTGGAAAAGCTGCTGCTGGTCGCCAAGACCCACTTTAAGTGAAGTCTCTGCAAAAACGCGAGCACCGGGAAAATATTGCGCGCTATCATAGGTGATGTGGGCAGCGTCGTAGGGCTGGTGTCCCATCAGCACGATCGAAGCGGGTATGGCCCCTTGGGGGCCATACCCTTCCAGACAGAGAAACTTATTGCTCTTTCTTAGCTCTGCTGGATAGGAAGTGCGACAAAACGGCTGCCGTTCTCGCTTTCGATCTGGAAGAGAGCATGCCCCCGGTCTGCCGATTTGGCGTCCGTGAGGATGTTCTTTGCTTTCCCCACGTCTGTTACCGGGCGATTATTGATGGAGGTTATCCGCTCACCTTCAACAAGCCCACGTTGCGCCGCCTCAGAGTTCGGATCGACCTTTGCGATCACCAGACCGGTTCCATCATCCGCGGGAGCGACGGTGAGCCCTAAATTGAGCAATTCTTCCTGATCGGCGGCCGGAACTGCCTGCTGGTCGGGTTCTGAGGGGGGGCTGTCTTCGGTATCTGCAAGATCGCCAAGCGTTACCTCCACAGACTTCTCTTCACCCTCGCGCCATATGGACAGATCAACTTCCTTGTTGGGTCCGGCTGACGCCACTTTCAGCGATAGATCCCGTGCATCCTTAACCGGATCTCCGTCCATGGAGAGAATGACGTCACCGGGCTCAAGCCCAGCCTTTGCACCTGGAGAACCTTCCTGCGGCTCCACGATGAGTGCCCCCTGTGGCTTCTCCAAGGACAGCGACTCCGCGACGTCCTCGGTGACTGGCTGGATCTGCACACCAAGCCATCCCCTTTCCACACGGCCGTCGTCCTTCAGGTCCTGCACGACGTCCTCAGCCACATAAGCGGGGATGGCGAAAGCGACACCGACATTTCCCCCAGACGGGGAAAAGATCGCAGTATTAATTCCAACGACTTCCCCACGCTGATTGAATGCCGGTCCTCCGGAATTGCCAGTGTTTACAGCCGCATCGATCTGGATGTAGTCGTCATAGGGACCGCTGCCGATGTTACGTCCAAGACCCGATACGATGCCTGCGGTAACAGATCCGCCAAGACCGAAGGGGTTACCGATCGCGACGACCCAATCGCCGACACGCGTCTTTCCCTCCTGGGCAAACTGGACATAGGCGAAGGGCCGTTCTGCCTCGACCTTCAGCAAGGCCAGGTCGGTTCGACTGTCTTTGCCGATCAACTTGGCCTGAAGCTCCGTCTCATCGCCGAGCACGACGGTGAATTCTGAACCGCCTTCCACAACATGATTGTTGGTGACGAGATAGCCGTCCTCGGAAATGAAGAAGCCCGATCCCTGGGACATCCGAGGCGCAGGAGCACTTTGACCGCCGTGGTCTCCGCCAAATTGATCAAAAAATCGTCGCATCGGGTGATCCTCCGGTAGATCCTGAAATCGGTCGCCGAAGCCGGAGTTAGGTGCCGCGTCGGCGACGTCCATCGTCTTTCCCTTGACGCGTATCGAGACGACGGCTGGCGACACCGCCGAAACCACATCGGCGAAACCGGTAGCCGACGTCGCTTCCAGTTTAACTGGATCTGCAAAGGCTTCGCTGATGTAGGGCGCTCCGCCGTAGCTTATGATGGCCGCCAACCCAGCTACCGCTGATCCTCGTAGAATTGTTTTGAGCGCGGGGCGATTTTGATAGTCATGCATAGGGGCATCTCCTTCGAGTGTAGGACGGGGATTGGCCCCCGATCGACGCGAAGGTAGCGCCCCTCACCTTACGACCACGTGGAAGGTTCATGAATGATCCTTAATAGTCGCGGACCGGTTTTTGGCGTAAGCTTCATTGTCGACATCATTCGATGTGACAGCGCCACCTCCTCTAGCCATGCACCTCAAGAACAGGCGAAACCATATTGACCAGGACTAGATAGCTGCAGGGATGCTTTGCGGTGCCCTGAGGTCGCCATTTGCTCCGCTGAGGCCTCGGGCGGCTGCCGCCATGATGGTGGGCGGCCAACATTGTCCACCGGCTGGAAACGTTCGGCCTCCGTGGAAACGGACAGTTCTCACCGGACCGGGCCGAAGTAGCTGCGCATATGCCCACTGGAGATCAGCATCAAGATGCTCGCAGATCTGTGACCCGATCGTTACCCATTCCTGCTGCTGCTCACGAAACGAAACCATTCGCGACGGGTTAGCCCCATGAGCGTCATCGAAGGCGCTCGATCAGCAAAGAGAAACCAAGAGGAGACAACCATGTTGAACAAGGTTGCGACCAAGCTTGCTGCTTCTACGTTTGCACTGTCGCTGGTAGCAGCGCCGGTCATGGCGGCTAATTACGGCGACTGGGACACGGATGGCAATGCGGGAATCAACGAGAGCGAATTCCGCACCGGCTTTGAACAGAACAAGGCTTTCGACACCTGGGACGCTGACGACAGCGGCACGCTGACCCAGTCAGAATTTGACACCGGTGTCGGCGATAACCAGCAGGCTTTCAACGAGCGCTACGGCGACGGCTGGTTTGGCGAATGGGACGCCAATGATGACGATGCCATCAGTGAGG
>DASYHX010000509.1:0-3845 GCA_035998065.1 Pseudorhizobium sp. | reverse complement strand
GAGTGCGGGATGTTGGAGTTCACTGTCAGATAGGAATAGCGGATGGGCGGCCACACCATCCAGCCATTCGCCTCGATCTCGTCGGAGATGAAGGAAGACCGGTAGTCGGTGGTGGCGAGAAAACCGCCGAACTTCTCTTCCGGGTATTCCACCAGGACAGGAAACAGGATCTCCCCCTTGTAGGAGGCGACGATCGGCCGGTCATTGGCGAGGAACTCGGCGAAAAGGCTGAGCACAAACAGGACCATGAAGATCCAGAAGGACCAGTAGCCGCGCCTGTTTGCCTTGAAGTTCTGCAGCCGGCGGCGGTTGGTCGGCGACAGCCAGTGGCGCTTGGCGGGCAGGCTTTCAGCCGACATGGTCGAAGCGGGCGCGTTCATCAGACGTCCCTCCGCTCGAAGTCGATCCGCGGGTCGATCCAGGTGTAGATAAGGTCGGAGATCAGGCTGACGACGAGGCCCATCAGCGAGAAGATGTAGAGAGTTCCAAAGACGATGGGGTAGTCGCGATTGACGATGGCGAGATAGCCGAGCCGACCGAGGCCATCGAGGGAGAAGATGTTCTCGATTAGAAGGGAGCCGGTAAAGAAGGCCGAGATGAAGGCGCTGGGAAAGCCGGCGATGACGATCAGCATGGCGTTTCGGAAGACATGGCCATAAAGCACGCGTCGCTCCGGCAGGCCCTTGGCCCGGGCGGTGGTGACATATTGCTTGCGGATTTCGTCGAGGAAGGAGTTCTTCGTCAGCAGCGTTGTCGTGGCGAAAGCAGACAGGGACAAAGCGATCAGCGGCAGCGTCAGGTGCCAGAAATAGTCGATGATCTTCTCCCACCAGGAGAGCTGGGCAAAGTTTTCCGACACCAGACCACGCAGCGGGAACAAGTCTAAGAATGAGCCGCCGGCAAAGAGCACGATCAGCAGGATGCCGAACAGGAAGCTCGGCACCGCATAGCCGACGATGATCACGCCCGACGTCCACACATCAAAGGCCGAGCCGTCCTTCACGGCCTTGCGGATGCCGAGCGGAACAGAGATCAGATATGAGATGATCAGGATCCAGAAGCCGAGCGAAGCCGAAACCGGCAGTTTGTCGATGATCAGATCAATCACCGAGGCGTTGCGGAAGAAGCTCTCGCCAAAGTCGAAGCGGATATAGTCCCACATCATGTCGAGGAACCGGGTCAGTGGCGGCTTGTCGAAGCCGAACTGCTGCTCGAGCTTGGCGATGAACTCGGGGTCAAGGCCCTGGGCGCCTCGATATTGCCCGTCATCGCCGCCGACCGGAGCCGCCAAATCGCTGCCGCCGGATAAACGGTCACCGGTATCCTGACCCTGAATCTGTGCGATAATCTGCTCGACCGGCCCCCCAGGCGCAAACTGAACGATCAGGAACGATATGCCCATGATCCCGATCAGCGTCGGGATCATCAGCAGCAATCGGCGGAGGATATAGCTACCCATCAGGCCCGATCACCCGTCGATTTCGCGTCACCGCCTGTATGCCTCAGAGTCAAGCAAATGTCCTTTTCGTTGAAACGAATCACCTGACCATAAGGAACTGCTGGGCTTGTGCTGCGCAAGCATCTTAGTTGCCCGCCTGCGGCGCAAACCATGCGTCAGGAAAGCCTGTCCCATATTCAGGCAGTTGTTCCGGATGAGCGATCCTGTTCCAGTACGCAATCTTCTCTTCTCCGGAATAGAACATCGGCACCACGAAATGATTGGCCAACAACACCCTATCCAAAGCCTTCACAGCCGCAACCTGCTCGTCGCGGGTGGCTGCAAACACGATCTTCCGGATCAGGGTGTCTACCGCCGGATCGCTAATGCCCGCGTAATTTCGGGACCCTTGGCGATCGACGGATTCTGTTCCCCAGTACTCCATCTGCTCGTTTCCGGGGTTCATCGTTTGTGCCCACACCCCGTAGATCATGTCATAGTCGAAGCTGCGGATCCGATTTATGTACTGTGAGGTGTCAACGGAGCGAAGTCGCGCATCAATGCCGATCCTCTTGAGGCTCGCAACATAGGGCAGCACTGTCCGCTCCTGCGAGGCGCTGCTGAGCAGGATCTCAAAGCTCAAAGGCTCGCCGGTCTGCACATTAACCATGCGATTGCCCCTCAGCTCCCATCCCGCGTCTTTGAGCAAGCCGACAGCAGTTCTGAGGTTCTCCCGTATCTTGTCCGGCTCACCGCCCACCGGATTGGTGTAAGGCTTGGTGAAAACCTCCGGCGGAACCTGATCCTCGAGTTCCTTCAGTATCTCGAGCTCCCGCCCCTCCGGCAAACCTGAAGATGCGAGATCCGTCCCCCAGAAAAAGCTGTCGACGCGCTTAAGCCCACCATGCGCCAGGTTTTTGTTGAGACTTTCAAAGTCATACGCATAGTTCAGCGCTTCCCGAACACGCGCGTCCTTGAAGATCTCGCGGCGGATGTTTGGCACAAAGGCCTGCATGACCCCGGTGGCCTTGAACGGGTTTGTCAAGGCTTCGCGTATCACGCGTCCTTCCCTGACAGCATCGAAGTCATAGCGGGTAGCCCAACTGCTGGAGCTGTTTTCTCGCCGATAGTCAATCGTACCTGCACGGAAGGCCTCGAACGCCACGTCGGAATCCGCAAAATAGGTATAGCTGATGGTGCCGAAATTATACTGACCGAGATTGATGGGCAGGTCTTTGCCCCAATAGTCATCTCGCCGTTCGTAGGTGATCTTGCCTCCGGGTTGCACGGAGGCAACCTTGTAGGGTCCCGAGCCCATTGGTGGCGTTAGCGTGGTCCGCGAGATATCTCTGCGGTTTCCTTTCTCGTCATCTGCTTCCCACCAGTGCTTGGGGAAGATTGGAAAATCGCCGACGATAGATGGCAGCTCCTTGTTGTTCTTCTCGTCGAATCGGAAGGTCACCTCGCGGTCACCGGTTTTCTCCAAGCCAGACACATGCCTGTAGTACCCAGAATAGAAGGCGCTGTGTTCCTTCAGCTGCTCCATACTGAAGATCACGTCTTCCACTGTAACGGGAACGCCATCGGCCCATTTCGCTTCGGGACGCAGACGAAATGTTGCAGATGACATATCGGCGGGATAGCTGACGGCTTCTGCCAAAAGCCCGTAGGAGCCGAAAACCTCGTCCTCGGAGCGCTTCAGAAGCGTGTCGTAGATGTTGACCAGACCTGCGGCAGGCGCACCTCGATCGATGACAAGGTTGAGGTTGTCGAAGGTGCCTTCGCTTGCCAACCTCAGCTCACCGCCCTTCGGGGCATCTGTATCAACATAAGGAAGGTGCTTGAAATCTGCGGGCAGCTCAGGTTCGCCTATCACGGCAATCCCGTGACGCCATTGCGGTTGTTCGTCTGCCAGACCAGGCACGGTGAGCAGCGACGTCGCAAGGGTGATGATCGCACTTCTCGTCAGCCAGCTCAGATTCATTTCAGACCCCTTTTCTGTTCTTGTTGCCCGGAGCATAGGGCAAAGTCAGGCAAAATACAGACCAGGGCGCTCACAAGCGATTTATCATTGGCTTCACCTCCGGCTGACCTCCGTTTCACCAAAATCCGGTTTCACGGTAAAATCGATCAACTTGATTTGCGGGGACGACAGCAGGCATGCGCAGCACAAAAAGAATGAGCGCCCGAATTCTGGCCGCAGGCTTGGGGATGGCCGTGTTCGCCGGGGGGGTCGCAGCGGAGACGAAGCCGGCCAAGGAGCTTTTCGGTGCGGCCAAGCTGCCGAGCCAAAGCGCCGCTGCGCCGATCGGATCGTATGCCAAGGGATGCATGGCGGGAGCTGTCGCTCTTGCGACGGATGGATCCACGTGGCAGGCGATGCGGCTTTCCCGCAACCGTCGCTGGG
>DASYHX010000181.1:0-5763 GCA_035998065.1 Pseudorhizobium sp. | reverse complement strand
CGAAGGTGTGGCGTGGCCGTTCAAAGAGCTCCACCGGCGTGCCGATCTGGACGATCTCGCCCTCGTACATGACCACCACCTTGTCGGCGAAGGTCAGGGCTTCGGTCTGGTCGTGGGTCACATAGACCATGGTGAAGCCGGATTGACGATGCAGCCGCTTCAGCTGCGAGCGCAGCACCCATTTCATGTGCGGGTCGATCACCGTCAGCGGCTCGTCGAAGAGGATCGCGTTGACGTCGCTGCGCACCAGCCCCCGGCCAAGCGAGATCTTCTGCTTCTGGTCGGCGGTCAGGCCCTGTGCCTTGCGGCCGGCCCAGTCGGAAAGGTCGATCATCGACAGGATATCGCGAACGCGCTTGTCCACCTCGGGCTCCGGCAGCCTGCGGTTGCGCAGCGGGAAGGCCAGGTTGTCGTAGACGGTCATCGTGTCGTAGATCACCGGAAACTGGAAGACCTGCGCGATGTTGCGCTTCTCGGTGGGCAGATGGGTAACGTCGGTGCCGTCGAAGAGGATCTTACCCTCCGACGAGGTCAGCAACCCCGAGATGATGTTGAGCAGGGTCGTCTTGCCGCAGCCGGATGGTCCGAGAAGCGCATAGGCGCCACCGTCGTCCCACTCGTGATGCACTTCCTTCAGCGCATAGTCCTTGTCCGTGGACGGGTTTGGCCCGTAGGCATGACGGATATGGTCGAGCGTGATCCGGGCCATCATGCGCCTCCCGTCGTGGCATTGAGGGACCGACCGTCTTCGCCGAACGCCATCAGGTGACGCGTGTCGAGATGGACGTCGATCATGCTATCCGGTTCGACCTCGTGCACGCCGTGCTGCAGCATCACCCAGCGGTTCCCGCGATAGTCGATGTGGACGAAGCTCTCGGATCCGGCGATCTCAGAGATCAGCGCCTGGACGGAAAGCCGGGCGGCTGCTTCAGACACCGGTTGTACCGACAGGTGATGCGGATGAAAGGCGATCGTCACCGGGCCGTCCGGCACCGAAACGAGATGCGGCGGTACCGGAATCGCCTGCTGCGCGTCGATATGAAGCCCTTGTCCCGTCTTGGTCATTCCGATGGTGTTGAGCGGCGGATCGGCGAATGTTTTCGCCGTCAGAAGATCGGCCGGGCGCCGGTAGACCTCGATCGTCTCGCCGTACTGCGTCACCCGTCCTTGGCTCAGTGTTGCGGTCCGGCCTCCTAGAAGAAGTGCTTCCGTCGGTTCGGTGGTGGCATAGACGAAGACGGCGCCCGACTGGGAGAAGATCCGCGGCAGCTCCTCGCGCAGTTCCTCCCGCAGCTTGTAGTCGAGGTTGGCCAGCGGCTCGTCGAGAAGCACGAGGCTGGCGTTCTTGACGAGCGCCCGCGCGAGCGCCGTGCGCTGCTGCTGGCCGCCGGAAAGGTTGAGGGGGGTTCGGTCGAGATAGGGCGTCAGCTTCAGAAGTTCGGCGGCCTTGCGCACCTCCCGATCGATCGTCGCCTTGTCCTTGCCGGCAACGCGCATTGGCGAGGCAATGTTCTCGTAGACCGTCATGGCCGGGTAATTGATGAACTGCTGGTAGACCATTGCGACATGGCGATCCTGCACACGGACGCCGGTGACATCCCGGTTATCGAAATGGATGGAGCCGGCGGTCGGTACGTCGAGCCCCGCCATCAGCCGCATGAGCGAGGTCTTGCCGGCAAGCGTCGGTCCCAGAAGGACATTCAACGTTCCCCGTTCAAGCATGAGGTTGGTTGGGTGGATGTGATATTCCTCCCCGACAACCTTTTCGATGTTTCGCAATTCAAGCATTCAGGTTCCCGGGCCTCCTCCTCCGCGGGGACCACATGCGCTATCCCACCGACCTCGCTGGGACTGCAGCCATGTATTCCTCCAGTGCATGTGCTTGATCTGTCGTAAGGCGCAGGCCCTGTTTCGTCCTGCGCCATAGAATGTCGTCTGCCCCATGAGCCCATTCGCGGGCAATCAACCATTCGACCTCGCGGGCATAGAGATCGCCGCCGAACAGCGTGCCGAGATCGGCCGGCGATGTGGCGCCCGCCAACATCTTGAACGTGTCGGTGCCATAGGCGCGAACCAGGCGCCGGGCATGGGCATCCGCCAGGAACGGGAACTGCCCCAGAAGCCGTTCGACAAGCTCTTCGTAGCCGGTGGCCGGAAAATCGCCGCCGGGCAGGTGGCTGCCGGCCGTCCAAGGGCTTCCCTTGACGCCGATCGCGTCGCCGATCTTTTCCAGCGCGTGTTCGGCAAGCCGGCGATAGGTGGTCAGCTTGCCGCCGAAGACGTTCAGGAGCGGTACCCCTTCCGTCTCGTCCGTCTTCAGCACGTAGTCGCGGGTGGCTTCCTGCGCCTTCGATGCCCCATCGTCGTAAAGGGGCCGCACGGCGGAATAGGTCCAGACGATGTCTTCGGGCCGGACCGGCTCGCGGAAATACTCGCTGGCGGCGGAGCAAAGATAGTCGGTTTCCTCCGGGCTGATCCGGACATCCGTCGGATCGCTGCCGAAATCGCGATCGGTGGTGCCGATCAGCGTGTAGTCCTGCTGGTAGGGGATGGCGAAGATGATCCGGTTGTCGGGGTTCTGGAAGAAATAGGCCCGCGGGTCGTCGAACTTCTTCTTCACGACGATGTGGCTGCCCTGCACGAGGCGGACCGTCGGCCGGCCATTGTGCCCCATCGCCCGCGACAGAACCTGATCGACCCAGGGGCCTGCCGCGTTCACCAGCATGCGCGCCGTCATGCTGCGACGGGCGCCGCTGCGGGTGTCCTCAAGATCGATCGACCAGCAGCCGTCGCGGTGTTCGGCTCTGATCACTTTGGTGCGTGCCAGGATCCGCGCGCCCCGGCCGGCGGCGTCGCGCGCGTTCAGTACCACAAGGCGCGCATCGTCCACCCAGCCGTCCGAATATTCGAAGGCCTTGGTGAAGATCGGCTTCAACGGCTTGCCAGCCGGGTCACGCCGCATGTCGAGGCTCTTCGTCGGCGGCAGCAGCTTGCGGCCGCCGAGATGGTCGTAGAGAAACAGGCCGAGGCGGATCAGCCAGGCCGGGCGCACGCCGCCCTTCTGGAATGGCAGCACGAAGCGCATCGGCCAGATGATATGCGGCGCCATCGCCCAGAGCACTTCGCGCTCCATCAGCGCCTCGCGCACCAGGCGGAATTCATAGTGTTCGAGATAGCGAAGTCCGCCATGAATGAGCTTGGTCGAGCCGGACGAGGTGCCGGAGCCGAAGTCGTTCATCTCGGCCAGCGCGACACGGTATCCGCGGCCCGCAGCGTCACGCGCGATGCCGCATCCGTTGATGCCGCCGCCGATGACGAAGATGTCGAATTCCGGCTCGATCATGCCCGGCCCGCCTGCTCGACTTAAGGTGAAGTATCCACATAAAGAAAGTGGATTTAGTTGAACCGAAATAAATCCGAATGTCAAACGAAAGTGCGTCTGACCTAATCCGTTTCGACCAGGCGGACATTGCTCTCTGCACAAAGGCGCCTCAAGCCCGGCACAGGACACCGGTCGGTGATAAAGCTGTGGACCTGTGCAATCTGCGCGATTCGGACCGGCGCGGTCCGTTCGAATTTGGTGGAATCGGCGACGAGAATGACGTGTCGGGCGTTCGCTATGATGGCCTGTGCGACTTTGACTTCACGGAAGTCAAAGTCGAGAAGCGCTCCGTCCGCATCAATGGCGGATGCGCCGATAATCGCGAAATCGACCTTGAACTGGCGAATGAAGTCAACCGCTGCCTCACCCACGATCCCTCCATCCGAAGCCCGAACGACGCCGCCCGCAATGATCACCTCGATTGCGGGTCGAGGACGCAGGTGGTTGGCAACGTTGATGTTATTTGTGATGACCATCATGTCCTGATGGTCCGTCAGAGCCTCCCCGACCGCCTCCGTGGTCGTCCCGATGTTGATGAAAAGGGAGGTGTTGTTCGGGATCATTTTGGCGGCAGCCAGCCCTATGGCCTGTTTCTCCCTAGCAGCAATCTGGCGGCGGGACTCATACTCCATGTTCTCCGTGCCGCTGGGAACGGTCGCTCCGCCATGTATCCGCGTAAGCAGCCGTTGAGAGCAGAGATCGTTAAGGTCCTTGCGGATGGTCTGCGGCGAGACCTCGAAGGTATCCGCGAGTTCCTCAACGATTACGCGCCCATGAGACTTGGCGAGTTCGATGATCTCCAATTGCCGGGGACTGAGGAACATCGGCACCTTCGCTTTGGTTTCAAACTGCGAGCATCATGAACGAGAAGAGCTGCAGAAGCCAAGCGGAATATTGCGCCCGCACCCCAACATACTCATTGCACAGGGACAAAGCGCTTCCCGCGGCATTCCAAGTTTCGCTCGGGACAAGCTGATGATCATCTCGGCGCCACCTCGCGCAGTGAGAGCTACCGGTGCAACAAGCATCGTGTGGTCCCCCCGAGGCGAAGCAATCTGCATGAAAGTAGGAGATGTCACTCATTTGCGAACCTAAATGAAGGGATTCTTAATTAGCCGGTGCTCTGCTGGAGTGAATCCGGAGGGGTTTCATGTTCAGCTTGCTGCGTCAGATCACGCTCGTTGCTCTGCTTGTCTGTTTCTTCACGTCTTCCGCTGTTGCGCAAGAATGGCTCGTCGCGCGGACAACGTCCCAAGTGCTGTACACGGTGGACAAGCGAAATTGGCAGCCGGTTCGGCCGGGCGCTGTAATCCCCGACAGCGCATGGATTTCTGCAGGCCCCCGCGGTCGCGCAGTTATCGCGCGTGGCAGGGAAAGCATCACCGTCCATCCGGGGACATTGGCTCTTATCGCTGCAAGAGGCCCGTTTGGTCGAAAGACCGAGGTCGTCCAGCATAAAGGGAGGCTCACACTCGACATCGAGAAGAGGTCCAGACCTCATACGTCTGTTCAGACGCCGTTCCTGGCTGCGGTGGTGAAAGGGACTGTCTTCGAAGTCTCGGTCACGGCCACGGATGCCACGGTCTCGGTGCAAGAGGGCCTTGTTCAGGTCAGCTCATTCACAGGAGGACAGCAGACGAATGTTGGGCCCGGGCAACGTGCGACGGTGAATGACGGTCAGCGCATGTCGGTGGCGGGTGCTGTTGATGCGCCGTCCATAGCGTCGGTAGCGCCCACGGCGGCGTCTGTTCCGGCCGTGGGCAAGGCTTCACCAATCGGCGCCGAGGAGGCAGCAGACCGCGCGGCTTCTCGAACCTCGCCGTCCAGCGATCGCGCAAGCTCCGCAGCGAACGGCTCCAAGGGTAACGCCGGTGCAAACGGCAGCGGTAACGCTGGCGGGAGCGGCAATGGCATGGGTAGCAACGGCGGAGGGAATGGAAACGGGAACGGCAATGGTGGTGGGAGCGGAAATGGCAACGGCGGGGGCAACGGCAACGGCGGGGGTAACGGCAACAGCGGGGGCGGGAACGGCAACGCTGGCGGTAGTAGCGGCGGAAATGGCAACGGCGGAGGGAATGGCGGCGGCGGGAACGGCAATGGCGGCGGGAATGGGAACGGTGGCAATGGCAAACAATAGCGCAATCACTAGAAGAGCTGCCGCGCGTTGAGATCGTTCATGAAAGAAAAGGTCCTGAAGCTAAATCCGACGCGCCTGGTCCTGGCTGCGTTGCTGCTGTTGATGCCGTTTGCTCTCCCAAGCATCAACATGGTCCAGCAGATTGACCACGAAATTGTCGATCTGCGAGCGGAACTTGCTCCGCGCGGTGCCTCGGACCGTCTTACCTTTGTGGCGATCGACAAGGAAAGTCTCGATCATGTGG
>DASYHX010000105.1:0-4529 GCA_035998065.1 Pseudorhizobium sp. | reverse complement strand
TGCGCGGCGATCCTTGGGCGGAGGAACGCTATTCGGACGACTGACGGCCGGACGCTTCGCGAAGGAAGTTGATCAAGCCAGAGAAATCGGTGTCGCCCTGGCCGTGCTTGCTGAAGTCCTCATAAAGCGCGGCTGCACGAGCGCCCATCTCCGTTGTCGCCCCTGCCGCTGCGGCCGCCTCTTGGGATAGTTTCAGGTCCTTTAGCATCAAAGCTGCGGCGAAGCCCGGCTGATAGCCGTTATTGGCGGGTGAGGTCGGAACGGGACCCGGCACGGGGCAATAGGTCGTGAGCGACCAGCATTGGCCGGAGGAGGTGGAGGCCACATCGAAGAGCGCCCGATGCGAGAGACCAAGCTTCTCGCCAAGCACGAAGGCCTCGCAGACCCCGGCCATTGTGATGCCGAGGATCATGTTGTTGCAGATCTTTGCGGCCTGACCTGCGCCGGCACCGCCGCAATGGACGATGCGCTTGCCCATCGCCTGCAGGATTGCCTCGCCTCGCTGGAACGCCGCCTCTTCACCGCCGACCATGAAGGTCAGCGTGCCGGCCGCGGCTCCAACCGTGCCGCCGGACACGGGGGCATCCAGAGAAAGACAGCTCACCTCCTTGGCCAGAACATGCGCTTCACGGGCGCTTTCCACATCGATGGTCGAGCAGTCGATCAACAGGGTCCCGGGCTTTAGCCCCCCCGAGATCTCGCGCCAAACGGCAAGGACGTGTGTGCCTGCCGGGAGCATGGTCACGACAACATCCGCATCCTTCACCGCAGCCGAGGTCGTGTCAGCAATCGCGACACCCTTTTGGGCTGCGGCGTCGCAGGATTGGGACGACAGGTCGTAGCCCTTCACCTGATGCCCTGCCTGAACGAGATTGGCAGCCATGGGCCCGCCCATGTTACCGAGACCGATGAAAGCGATGCTGCTTGCCATGTTCTTCCTCCTTGAGCGGGCTCAAGGCGGCCCTGCTCTTACCATTCCTCACATCGATCCCGTCGGATGCGGTGCAAGCGCCTGATCCTCCAATCAGATGTGTCAGGTTTGGCATAGTCGCTTCCCTTGCGCCAGTGCATCGGAACCGGTCGCAGCACCGGTTAACGCTCCAGTGCCACCGACTTGATGACGGCGTAGACCTTCTGTCCAAGCGAGAGACCCAGCCTTACGGCAGAGAAGCTTGTGACGCGGGCAAAGATCTCGTCGCCCCCGCAGTTCACGGTGATGACGACAGTGTCGTTGTCCTGCTCCAGCGATGTGATGCTGCCAGCAAGGACGTTGAGCGCACTCAGCCCTTTCGGCTCGGAAACGGCGATGATGACATCCCGCTCCGGGACGTGGACCCGCACACTTTTCCCGGAACTCAAGCCATGGGCAGGTATAAGAAGATGCCCCTCCTTCAACCTGATCCGGACGAGGCCAGGCTCCGAGTCCAGGTCCTCGACAAGGCCGCTCAGCACGCTTCCTGCTTCCCGGCGGTCGAATGTCGAGATCGAGTGCCCGGACAGGATCCGGCTGGGATCGCCTATGGAGGCCACCTCGCCGTCTTTCAGCAGCACCACCTGGTCTGCGAGGCGCGCCACCTCCGCTACAGAGTGGCTGACATAGACGATCGGTACGCCCGCGTCTTCACGCAGCCTTTCCAGATAGGGGAGGATCTCTGCCTTCCGCTCCTCGTCGAGCGCCGCCAGCGGCTCGTCCATCAGCAGGAGGCGAGGCGCGCTGAGCAGCGCCCGGCCGATCGCCACCCGCTGCTGCTCCCCACCCGAAAGAACGCCGGGCGCTCGTCCTAGTAGCTGAGAGATCCCCAGCATCTGAACCACTCGATCAAAGTCAGCCGCTAGAGGTGGAGCTGCGGCAGACCGGCGGCCATAGAGGAGATTGCTGCGGACGCTGAGATGCGGGAAAAGCCGCGCCTCCTGGAAGACATATCCGAAGCGCCGGCGGTGCGGCTTAACGAAGGCGCCGGCTGCGGTGTCGAGAAGCACCTGATCGTTGAACAGCACCTTGCCTTCATCGGGTCGCGCCAAGCCAGCGATGATCCGCAGAAGTGACGTTTTCCCAGAGCCAGACCGGCCGAAGAGCGCGGTCACACCGCCTTCGGCAGAAAACGCCGCGTTCAATTGAAATACGCCAAACCGGTGTCTGGCCTCCACGATCAGTGTCATGACGCGCGACCGTCACGAGACAGGATCCGTCCAACGGCTTCCGAACCAAGAAGTGCCGCAAACGAGATGGCCACGGCAACAAGAGTAAGCCGCATAGCCCCGGCGTCGCCGCCCGGTATCTGAGTGAATGTGTAGATCGCCGAAGCCAGCGTCTGCGTCTCGCCCGGAATGTTGGAGACGAAGGTGATGGTGGCACCAAATTCCCCCATCGCTTTGGCGAAGGAGAGGATCATCCCAGCGACAATGCCCGGCAAGGCGAGCGGCAAGGTGACGGAAAGGAAGATCCAGAGCGGACCTGCTCCAAGCGTGCTTGCCGCCTCTTCCAGTTTCTGGTCGATCGCTTCCATGGAAAGCCGGATGGATCTCACCATGAGCGGGAACCCCATGATCGCGCAGGCCAATGCCGCGCCCGTCCAGCGGAAGGAAAAACTGATCCCGAACCAGTCATAGAGGAATGCCCCGACAGCGCCGCGCCGGCCGAAGGTGACAAGAAGCAGAAAGCCCGTCACCACCGGCGGCAGGATGAGCGGCAGGTGTACGATTCCGTTCAGGATAGATTTACCCCAGAACCGGCCACGCGCCAGGATATAGGCGACAAGAATGCCGAGGGGCAGACTGCAGAGCATCGCGACGGCAGCAACCTTCACGCTCAGGCGCACCGCCACCCACTCTTCGTCGCTAAGTACCAGCCAGTCCAACCGCATCCCCCAGGATTGCATGCCTGCCGGTTCGTCCGCACCCGCCGGCTAGTTCAATGGATACAGCGGCGCTGCGCCGATTACTACCGATCACCCGGTTCTTGCCCCGGAACAATTGCCACCCAGTCCCGTTGGAGAGCGACCAAATCAAGTAGTCAATGGAGATCTTAAATGGCTGATACCAGCGCCACACGCGAAGTCTTTGTATCGGGCCTCAAGAACGCTCACGCGATGGAAAACCAGGCCTTGTCGATTATGAAGCCGCAGGTTTCCCGTATCGAGCACTATCCGGAAGTCGCCCGCCGTCTGGAAGAACATATCCGCGAGACCGAGGCACAGATGACGCGGATCGAAGAAATTCTTCGCCAGCTTGATGAGAGCCACTCATCGATGAAGGACATGGCGCTTTCCTTCACCGGCAGCATGGCTGCAATGGGACACACGGTTGCCGGCGATGAAATCCTCAAAAATTCCTTCGCAAACTACGCCTTCGAGCACTTCGAGATCGCTGCCTACAAGTCATTGATCACGGTGGCTGAGGCGGGCGGCTTCTCCTTCGCGACCACCGGCCTCCGAACCAACCTGCAGGAAGAGCAGGATATGGCCCGTTGGATCGACGACAATTTGAGCACCGTCACCACGCGCTATATTAACCTGCGCGAAGCCGGCGAGTCCGGCAAGGTCTGAGCAGACGATCTGATGGAGGAGGCGGCGCATGTTGTTTCCTCCATCTTTCTACTTTGTACTTCGCGGTCTCAGAAGAGTTCGAGCGAGGCTCCATGGTTCCGGCAGTCGATCTGCCTCAAGGGACGCAAACAACCAGTCGATGAACACCCGGACTATCGGTGCCGCCCGCATCTCGTGGCGGCACGCCACGTAGAATGCGTCGTTGGCGGGGACGCTGAGGTCGAAGGGGACGAGCAATTCTCCCTCGGCGATGAGCTTTGCTGCCGTGATCGTATCGCCGAGCGCGACGCCCTGCCCCTGCAGGGCCGCCTCTGTAGAGAAACGGGCATCGCCCATGTAATGTTGCCTGCGCCGGGGAAAGGCTTCACCGTCCGCAGCAGCCAGCCAGGTGCTCCACTCCCTGCCATCGGCATCCCCGTGAAGGAGGACGTGGTCCTCAAGATCCCGCATAGAACGAAGTGGCCGGCTGTTGAGGAGAGTGGGGCTTGCGACAGGAAAAAGCTGCAGGTTACTCCACAGGCGCGTCCAAGCGTCCGGCCAGTTGCCGGCCCCGTAGAGGATGCAGACGTCGACGTCGGAGGAATGGAGATGTCCAGCGTCGTTGGACGCAGCCAACGTCAGAGTCACGTCCGGGTACTGGTCCGTGAAGGACGACAGCCGCGGCAAGATCCAGAAAGACAAGAGCGCTGGAACGCAGGTGATCGAAAGATTGCCTGCGGTGGCCGGTCGTTTCATCTGCGCGGTTGCGGCTGCAATTCCGTTAAAGGCTTGCGTCACTGCCGGCAGAAGCAAGGCACCGGCGGCCGTCAACTTCAGGCGTCTTCCTCCGCGCTCGAAGAGGGTGGTATCAAGCGACTCCTCAAGTGCCCGGAGCTGATGGCTCACAGCCCCATGGGTTACCCGCAGTTCCCGTGCAGCGGCTGATACGGAGGCCAGACGTGCGGTCGCCTCGAAAGCGCGAAGAGGGTTGAGGGGCGGCAGGCG
>DASYHX010000090.1:0-4548 GCA_035998065.1 Pseudorhizobium sp. | reverse complement strand
CGAAAACGCCAAGCGTCAGGGAAACCAGCTTGATGAGCAAACGGACAAGCTCCTGGAGGTTGAGCGGCCGCCGGTTTGGAACCCGTGCCTCTAAGGTAACCAAGTTCTTAACGCGAGCTGGACTCTCCCGCAGGTTGTGTGACTAGCTGCCTGGGGAAATTGGGGGACTACACGTGATATCCATGACCACTACGCGGCTGGGCACTGCCGCACTGATCGCGCTTGCGCTGGCAGGCTGCACGACCACAACACCAGCTGAATTTCAGAAGAACCCCAAAGCGGTCCCGAAGGTCAGTCTCTGCCGGACCTATTTGGAAAGTAACGATCCGGTTTTCCAACAGCAAATAGCAGCAGAGCTGAGCCGCCGCGGCGTCACATACTACCAGTGTCCCCAGATGGTTCAGCAGCAGAACCAGGCGGGAGCTGTTCTGGCGGCCGTCGCGATCGGTGGCGCGGCAGTTGCCTACTGCGCGAACCACAACTGCGGAGGGGGAGGCGGCTACTACAACCCACCTGCGGCATATCCGGGCAACTGCCAGTACAACCACCAACGTGCAGCTGACGGCAGCCGTTGCGGCGACCGAAGCGCGGCATCGCGGCCGGGAGGTTGGAGATAGGAGAACACTGTTCAGCAACTGCGTAAGTCGCTGTTTAGACTGTTTCCTAAGCGCCTTTCAACTGGCTTTAGTGGTCGTCAGCGGTGCAATTATCCCGGACGTTGGGATGGCTCTAGCCGCTGGCGGCTCAACTTTTGAGAGCGCTAATGTAGGATGCCGCTGACGAATCAACGGAATACTACATGAACCAGGCGACCGAAACGGCTCCTGAGGAGCCGTATGAAAAGGGAATGCACATCATTTATGATGTCCTTACGCGCTGCGCGATCGTCAACTTCCGCGGCGAAATGGACATCATCGGCCCTTATCCCAACCGGGCTGTCGCAGTAGCTGCGGCCGAGGATCGATGTCGCGGCAAAGGTTGGAACGCTTGAGAGGGAAACTGATGATCGCCGTGGTCATGGCCTTTGCTGGGCAAGCAGAGGCCATAGAGTTTTGCTCTGGCGGGAACCGCACCGCTCGGAAGGTGACGTGCCTGGTGGATGCAGACACGGGATGGGAGCGTGGCGTGAAGTGGCGCCTGCTGGACATCGACACGCCGGAGATCTCAAGGCCGGAGTGCCGACGTGAGCTTGAGATAGGCAACCAGGCGACAGAGCGCCTTCGGCAACTGATGGCCGGCGGCTACTCGATCGAGGACAGCGGCCAGAAGGATCGGACTTCGGATCGGCGGGCGCTCGTTCGAATAACTTTACCCGATGGACGAGATGCCGGGCAGTTGCTGATCAGTGAGGGGCTGGCGCAGCCTTGGCCGAACAAGGGCAACAAGTGGTGCAGCCGGTAGAGACCTTCCGAAGGAGACGGAGTTATGTCGACCAAAGGCGAGCTGATCGTGTTAGCGGCATTCGATCCGCGCCAGGTCGACACGGAAGCGGGCAAAGCGCGAGGCAAGGATGATGGCCGACCAGTACTCCGGCGTCGTCGCGTGGAGCAGGGAAGCTGATCCCGGCCTTGGGAGTATGGCCCGCCCATGGTACTGTTTCAGCAGGGTGAGATACCGGAGCTGGAATGATGCAGGGCTTCTTGAACGTCGTGCTGGCGATTGGACTAGTCGCGGTTTCAGGTTTAATCGCTTATCAAATGACCATGTCAGCAGGTTGGCATTGACGAGAAATCGGTATGAGCACCAACACAGACTTCATTTCCGAGCTTATGCGGGCGGCCTCAAGGCCTGGAGCTAAACAGCTTGGAGTGCCCAAACATCACGGCAACGTCCGCAAGCTTCTCGGGGTCGACTAGGCCACGACGGTAGAGCTGAACGACCAAGCGAGCGACCGCCTCATACTCAGCCACAGCCCCTTCGCGCGCCAACCGTTTCGCAGCGGCTGCCGCTGCAATGCTCATTTTATCCAAGTCTTCAGGATGAAGAATGTCCGGAAAATCCTGACGGGGATATTGATAGTGCATGATACGACTCCGCCACAAAGTGAGAGCAGCCATTTCCCTGTCGCCAGCGCCCTTGAACATGGCCGCTATCTGCAACCGTACGCTCACCTGCGTCAGTGTCGAGTCTTTTCACGTGAATAAACACGACTTGGCGAGGTCCGTCATTGACGTTCTCCTAGCCGTGAGACACCACGATTCCACCCGAGTGGCGACGGGCCGGACCCGCTGTACGCAGGCCTGGCTCGTTGCCGAAAAGGCTAACCCGGTACCATTACGACGCCGATCCGCGAGCTGAAGTCTGATCGAAGCTCCCTGTTTACGATCCGCGACAAAGGCGTCATACGTTTGGAAAACTGCCCTAGCATTCCCTGCTGGGCAAGCGGTCTGCCCAAATTCCCCAATGGGATCGCTACGCCCTAGGGAGCTGGAGATCGGGGTCCCGGAGGTACAGAGATGTTTGTGATTGTGGAGAGCGGCACTGCAGAGAGACTGCTTTTCGAATACTGCTCAAGAAATGAGCTTGATGAGGTAAAGCGGCTTTACAGGCATCTACGCGAGGATACTCGGCTGATCGCCAACAGTCTGCGGCCCAACAATTTTGAGATCATCAACTGCGCCGGCACCAATGTCACCGCATACTCTGCTAACAGCCGAGTTACGGATGACACGATCTCGGCTGTCATCCAGGATCTGACGAGGCCTCGGCTGCGCTTCCTTGTTGGCCTCGGCGCGACCCTTAGCGAGGCGCGTTCGGCGCTGGAGGTGCTCCGACGCTCTCCAGTATCCGACGAAGCTTGAGGACTTAGCCGACAGGATGTGTCCAGAGGAGGAATCCTGGAAAGACTGCCGTCACAGGACGTCACCGAGGGCAGAAATTGCCTTGATCCGGAGCAAGAAGCGCGCCATTTCCCCCTTCCACCCGAGTTGCGGCGGGAAAACCCAGGACCGATGCGGCGGTCTCAACACTATGTGCAGACAGCCCTTACCCGACGATGAACCCCGCGACTCTCACCTGTCGGACTTTGTGGGCCGGAAGATTATCGTGCATTGCCAGGGCTGCGGGATGGGCCGCCGGTACGACGCTAAGGCGATGATGCAGAAGGTCCGCGACATGAACCTCCCGGAGCTGCGGCTGAGGCTCGCCGCAGCGGAAGGTTGCTCGAAGGTGGGTAATCCATAATATGATCGCTGCAGACTGGCGTACGGCGTAGATGCGATGGGAAGGGAATGATGCTTGAGGCTCCCTGCGGCTGATTACTAGCAATCACTGTCTTTGCAGATTCAGGTCGGTGACCGCCGCCATGGAATTGGTGGCGGGATCCAGATCGAACGTCTGAAGCCTCAATTGATCCGCGCCGATCATTTCAATTTTCATCGATGCGGTTTTATCTCCCCGGACCGGCTTCTCCCACTGGATCGCTAAATTGAGTGCCTTTCCCGTACGTTCGCCCTGCACCGATCCGTTACCTTCAGGGCCTGAATACTCGCCGGATATGATGCCACCCTCTGCTTTGATGTTGGCTGACAAGTCCCGGCTGATAAAGACAAGAGCGGTACAGCGTCCATTCACGATCAAGGAGGCGGAACTTGCTTCAGTTTTGAGGTTGCACTGGACGTCCACCCTATCCCCGTTCAAGCGAACAAATTCGCCGCTCCCCGTCCAGTTGCCAGAGAACATTTCCAGGCCTTCTTGAGCTAAGCCCGTTGTCGGCACGAAGAGGAGCACTGAAGCGATGAAAGTCAACTTGATGTGCATGTCGGCCTCCCTTTCTCGCCGGCAGAACCTACGAAATCGAAAGCCGTTCCCGCAAAGAGACGGAGACCCTGTCGGCGGTTTCGTCGTCGACGATCAATCCGGCAGCCTATAGACCTCCGCCCAATCTTCTTCCTCCCGTGGGCCCTTGCATGACGCATTGCGAAGCGTGCCCGCTCTGCTGAGAGCGGCGAACAGGTCACCACCGAGTTCTTGCCCGGCGCCATCGGGAGCCTTCTGCTGGCCGCACGGTACCGGATGGCTGGAAGTACGTCGGAAGCGTCGGGACAGGCTTCAAGCACGACGTAGCCCGCCGACTGAAGAAGCAGCTCGACAAGCTCAAGACGAACATCCCGGTCGTGGCTGTGCCGGACAAGAACCTGGTGATGACGAGACCGTCACTGCTGGCGGAAATTGAGTACCGCGCCTAGACCCACACCAAGTCGCTGCGGTACCCATCGTTCAAGGGAGCGCGAGGCGGACGATTGGGCAGCCGTGCATCAACTTCCAGAGTGGTGAGTTATGGGGTGTTCGCGCATAAGGTGGGTTTGAGGAGCGGCCGAGCTTGAAGAATGGCGAGCGAAATGTGAGAACATATCACCGCCTTCGCATTCTATCCTTCCATCGTCGGTTCAACCTTGCCCACAGCCTGATCGATAACAGCCTGGACATCTTTCAGGTTTCTGAAATAGTCCAACAGCGCCAGACCCAGAGGATCCAGATCCTCTTGCTTGTCCGTCACCTGTACCTGTTTGCGTAGATCGTTGATCGACGTCTTCAGCGCGCGAACAG
>DASYHX010000065.1:0-6066 GCA_035998065.1 Pseudorhizobium sp. | reverse complement strand
AACGGACGTGCTCAAAGCGGGTGGAGAGATTGCTTGGATCAACACGGACGATGCCTTCGGTAAGAACGAGTATCTCACCTTCGCGATTCCTCTCTCTTTCGAACGCGATGCACGAGACAATAAGCTGAACCCGACCGAAGGATATCGCGCCACTGTTGCGGCAAGCCCGACCTATGAGGCGTTCAACGGCAGTGTCTTCTCCTCGCTCGAAGGGTCGATCTCCGGTTACCTTGGCTTCGGGGAAGATGACAACGTTGTTCTGGCCGGTCGTCTGGCCGCTGGTACGCTCATCGGCGGAGATCAGTTGAGCGACATCCCTGTCACCCGCCGCTTCTTTACAGGCGGCGGAGGCTCCGTGAGAGGATATACCTACCAGGAAATCTCCCCTTACAACGATGCCGACGAGGCCCTTGGCGGGCGCTCCTACGGCCTTGCTTCCTTCGAGGTGAGAACAAAAATCACGGACAGCATCGGGATCGTCCCGTTCATCGATGTGGGAACGGTATCCACCGCTTTAGTACCTGATTTTTCCGACATCCGTGCAGGTGCCGGCATTGGGATCCGCTATGCCACGCCCTTCGGACCGCTGCGCCTGGACGTTGCTCTGCCCCTTCAACCCTATGAAGGCGGCAGCAAATACGGTATCTATGCCGGCATAGGACAAGCCTTCTGACTGGCAGGCTTTCGACCCACCGTAGTGCAGAATGGGCGTGACACAGATGGTTCGCTTACTGAAATGGACCGCGATGATTTTGGGGGGCGCCATTGCCCTCCTCCTCGTGATGGGTCTGGGCGTCGTCCTTTTTGTCGGACTGACTCCCGTCGGGGGTCGCATTGCGGCAGAACGCATTTCCCAGATCATCTCCACGCCCGAGCGGAGCATCAGCATTTCTCGACCTGAGGGGCTGCTGAGTGGCGAGTTTCGCCTTGATGAGTTGACCCTTTCCGACAGCGAAGGCGTCTATGCACAACTCACAGGCATCGATGTGGATTGGTCCCCAACCGCCCTTTTGAACGGCGTTTTCAAGGCAGAACATGTCTCGATAAGCGACGTCGATGTTCTAAGAGCCCCGGAGCCTTCAGAAATTACGGAACCGGTAACAAATGAAACCGGCTCCGGCTTTTCACTTCCTGTGGGCCTCGAGGTTGCCCAGATCGATATTCCCGACATCAATCTGGGTCCAGCCTTGAGTGGGCGAGACTTCTCCCTCTCCCTGCAGGGCTCAATCGATGCCACCGGTCCGGACATAGCGGTCGATCTTCAGGCTTCGCGGAGGGATGAACCCGATGCCACCGCATCGGTCGGTCTTCTCTATGCTCCCGCGGAAAATCGTCTCTCCATTGATGCCACGTTGTCAGAGCCTGAGAACGGACTTCTCGCTCGACTTCTGCGCCTGCCCGGCGCACCAGCTGTTGACCTCTCACTACAGGGCGATGGGCCGCTCTCCGACTGGACAGGCGACCTGACAGGCAGCGTGGGTGGTCAGCAGGTCGTCGACGTGGACGCCGCGCACAGGATGCTGCCGGACGGCAGTCGCAGCATCGCCGTTAACGGCGGTGGCAACCTTGCGGCTCTGCTGCCGCCAGCGTTCCGGCCACTGTTTGAGGGAAACACCCAGATCGATGTCGCCGCTAATTTGGACCCCAACGGCCGGATTGGAATCGATAGCGGTAGAATCACTTCGGATGCAGTCAATCTGGTGGCTTCCGGTGTCTGGGACCCTGGCGGAGATAACAGTCTCACCGCCAGCTTGACGGGCACGGATGGGCCGGTCGAAATTCCTTGGCCAATCAACGGGCAGCAAAGCCGATTTTCCGTTGATACGGTGAACCTGACGCTGAATGGAGCGGCGACCTCAGCGCGACTGAGCGCAACCGCAGCGATCCCTGCGGCCGAATTGCCGTTCGGCAGCTTCCGCGAAATTCGGCTGCAGGCGGAAAGCGAGGATTTGAATATCGCTCAGAGAGTAGGCAGCATCCGGACTCGCGTTCGCATTGGGCAAGCCGAGTTTGCAGATGAGCAAATCGCTCGGGTTGTTCAAGGCCCTATTACTCTTGATGCTCCGTTGCGGCTCGAGATGCCTGCGATCGGTCTTGACGCCGCCACTTTCGACAGCGCTCGTGTGAGCGGGACCGTCAGCGGTACCTATAACACGGCAACTCAACAGGCCAATGCCAACGTCCGACTGACGGCAGCACCAGACGTTCTCCCTCCGACACTGGCGGCACGGTTTGACAACAAGATCACCGCGGAAGGCTATGTCGAACGAACAAGCGATGGCGGCTTATCCCTTGAAAACCTGGCCATCGCGTCCAACGCTATCGAAGCACATGGGAGCGCCACCCTGAGGGACAACCGCCTGAATGCAGATCTTGCAGGTCGGGTTCCGGAGATAGGGCGCTGGATCGAGAACGCCGCCGGAGCAGCCGGTTTCGAACTTTCCGCGCAAGGGCCGATAGACGCACTTTCCGTCAACGCGGTGATCAACTCGGCAGAGGCCCGATTGGCCGGCCGAGCGCTTGAGGATCTGCGCCTAACGGTGGAGGGCACTGCCGATCCCCAAGCGCCGAGCGGGCGCGTTGCGGCCACAGGAACGATCGATGGGCAGCCGCTGCGGATCAACGCCGATCTTGTCTCCTCCGAAGGCAGGACCGTTGCGCCTGCGATCGAAGCAGAGGTAGGGCCCAATCGTTTGACGGGCGCTTTGACTTTCTCTCCTGGATTCGTCCCTGAAGGTACGATCAACTTCGAGTTTCCGGACGTTTCCCTGCTCGCGGCTCTTGCTGCTCAGGAAGCGGAGGGGGACCTAAGTGGCAGTGTGACCTTCACGAAGAGTGAGAACGTGACATCGGCAGCCGTGCAGGCCAGCGGAAGCCGTCTCAGCCGAGGCGCGCTTGCCGTCGAACAGCCACAGGTGGATCTGACGATCCCAGACATTTCGCAACTGGCAGCGGACGGAACGATCAGAGCAGCTCGCATCGGGACGGAGACGGCGGCCGTTGCCGCACTTGATCTCGATTTCGCCTACGAAAATGGCGCCACGCAGGTCAACCTCGAGGCACAGTATGATGATGCTCCCCTGACCGCCGAGGCAACCGTCCGCACCGGCGAAGAGCTTTTGGTCGAGCTACAGAGTTTCGCCGCGGCGCCACGAGGCATCGAGCTGCGCTTAGCGTCACCGACCGCGGTTACGGTCGTCGAGGGCGGCGCGCGCTTATCCGGTCTTACAATGGCAACGGGGGACGGCGAGGTCACCGTCACCGGGACAATCGGTCAGACACTCGACGTGCAGGCGGAGATCGACAGACTTCCCGCAAGTCTGATCAACACCTTCGTTCCCGCCATCAACGCCGCTGGTTTCATATCCGGTACGATCAGTGCGGAAGGCTCACTGACGGCACCTTTGATTGAATACGATCTCGAGTGGTCCGATGCGCAGTTGCAGCAGACCCGGGATGCAGGAGTGGGGACCTTGAGCCTCCAGGCCTCCGGCCGCTTTTCCGAAGACACTCTATTCCTAGAGGAGACGCGGGTAGCAGGTGGCGGAGGACTCGAGCTTTCGGCTGACGGGCGGGTGGTGCTGAATGAGAATGCGCCACCGACGCTCGACGTCAATGCCCGGCTTGGTTCGGTTCCCGCAAGCCTCGCCAATGCCTTCGTACCGGCACTTGATGCCCGTGGTACGATATCAGGGGAAGTGGTGGCCGGTGGAACACCCGAACAGCCCACAGCACGCTACGATCTGACATGGTCCGACGCGGCTGTTGCACAAACAGCCTCGGCCGGACTTTCGCCACTGCAGGTTCGTGCGACGGGAGAATATACTAGGGACCGTGTCACCCTCGACACTAGCCTCTCCGGGCAAAGCAACCTCTCGCTTTCCGGAGGCGGAACGATCTCCCTGACCGGCAACCGCGCGTTAGACCTCAACTTCCAAGGGCAGATACCTTTTCAGGTTCTCGCTGGACAGCTGGCAAACCAGGGCTTCGTCCTAGAAGGAACAGGCACTGTGGATATCGCGGTTGGCGGCACGCCCTCGGCGCCTTCGATCACCGGATCTGCGAGCGCTTCCGGCGCCAGATTGATCGACGTGCGCCGCAATATTGCCATCGAGGATCTCGCTGCAAACGTGACGTTCAGTGGCAATCAGGCAACGATATCCGACCTGTCCGGCAACCTTGCCACCGGTGGCAGCATCAATGTCTCGGGCACTATCGGCATCCTGCCAGGCTCCGGGTTTCCCGCCGACCTCACGATCACGCTGGATGATGCGACCTATGTCGATGGCTCCATCGTCTCGGCGACGGCCGACGGCACATTGACACTGACCGGCCCACTCACCGGGGGTCCCGTTCTCGGCGGCACAATCACGTTGAGCGAGGCGGCAATCACCGTACCAGCCAAACTGCCGACATCGCTTGCCGAGGTCGAAGTTCGCCACCGCCGCCCGCCGCCCGCAGTTATTGAGCAGGTCGCAAAGCTGCAGCCGGAGAAGGCGGAGGGCACCTCCGCCGCTCTTGGTCTGGACCTTGAACTCAATGCACCGGCTGGGATCTTTGTGCGTGGCCGTGGAATTGATGCCGAACTGGGTGGTGCCCTGACCATCACGGGCACGACTGCAGCACCTCAAGTCGCCGGCGCCTTCGAGATGCGACGCGGCCGCATCATCATCCTGACCAAGCGCCTCGACTTCACGTCCGGCCGTATCACCTTCGGCGGTGGGCTGATACCGATCCTTGACCTGGAGGCGACGACCACGTCGGCTCAAACCACGATAACGGTCAATGTGGAGGGTCTGGCAAACGATCCAGACATCAGCTTTTCCTCCTCGCCCGCCTTACCCCAGGACGAAGTCTTGGCCCGCCTGATCTTCGGCCAGTCGATATCGCGCCTGTCGCCGCTGCAGATCGCGCAACTAGCCGATGCCGTCACTCAGCTAGCGGGCGATGGCTCGACGTCCCTGCTGCAGACACTGCGCAGCAACCTCGGTGTCGACGACCTTGACATCAATACCGATTCTACTGGCCAGACCACCGTCTCCGTTGGTCGCTATCTTAACAACCGCACCTATCTTCAGCTCGAGCAGGGCGGCGCGGCGGGTACTCAGGCCACCATCAACTTGGACATTGGCCGAGGCGTGAAGCTGAAGGCTGGGGCCGGCACAGAAGGCGGAACCGCCGGCATTTTCTACGAACGCGAGTACTGAGCCAGGCGACAGAGGTTGGCTTTCGCTGTCTGCTCCACACTCCGTTGCGTTCATCAAATCTTCAGCATGATTTCCGGTCATCGCGCCGCCACCTGAACCGAACGCGTTCGAACTCGTTTGTGGCGTGCGATCGACGTGAGCGTTCGCTCCCTAGGCTGGCGGCGTGTCGGACACTCCAAAAGTTTGACGTTTTGTTAAGGCCCGCCGGCTAGTTCTTGCCTAAGGCTTTTGACTAGCGAGCGACGGAGCTTTGGCGCTGATCTCCATGATGGAGGTTGTTGGTCGAGCCGATAGGCATTTCGAGCACGTCCCCCATATTTCGGAGCAACCATATGCCGTTTCTTTCGCTCGGCTCGGACAGCGCCGCTGTCCTCGCAGCCTTTTCAAAGTCGCAGGCCATCATCGAATTCGATTTGTCCGGCCACATCCTCAACGCCAACCGAAACTTCTGCAACGCGATCGGTTATGAACGGGCGGAGATCGTCGGTAAGCACCACAGTATGTTCTGCGACCCTGCCCTTGCCGCTTCACATGAATACCGACAGTTTTGGGCACAGCTTGCGGCCGGCGAATCCTTCTCCGGCGCCTTCAAGCGCATTGGAAAGGGCAACAGGGAGATCTGGATTCAGGCCTCCTACAATCCGGTTTTTCGGCACGGTAAAGTCGTAAAGGTGGTGAAGATCGCCAGCGACATTACCACCGCAAAGATGAAGGCAGCGGAAGATCAGGGCAAGATAGAGGCTATTTCCCGGACTCAGGCCGTGATCGAGTTTACGCCTGCCGGAGAGATCATCACCGCCAACCAGAACTTTCTAGACTGTCTCGGCTACCAACTCTCGGAAATCATCGGCCGCCATCA
>DASYHX010000010.1:0-9098 GCA_035998065.1 Pseudorhizobium sp. | reverse complement strand
CGAGCCGCCTCGCTCTCCATCGTCCGCCCGAACGGCGAACGCAACGCGATCCTCTCCGCCATGCAGCAGAATGGATGCGATGAGGTCGTCGCGCTGCCGAACATTCCCACCGCACAGCCGCAGCTGCTGCCTCAGCCGAGCGTTCCTTCCCGTTCCGGCTCCAGCATCACGGATGTAACGACGAGCAAGCCGACGGAAGCCGCCGAGGCCCCTCCGCCACCACCGGAGCGACCCTACGACCCATCGCAGAAGGTGCGCACCGTCGGACCGATCTTCCTCCCGAACGATAACACGATCGATCTCGCGCATCCGGCGACCGATGGCGCCCAGCCCAGGCAATAGGATCAGCGCTCGCCCCAGCGGTCGTGAAAAACGAGCTCTTCGAGCGGCAGGCGCTGGCGCCACCCCTTCACCGCAAGCTCGGGTTGCTCGTAAAGCTCGCTGACATAGCCGAGGCACAGCCAGGCGACGATCTCGACCCGCTCCGGAATGCCGAGGAGGGAGCGGATGTCTGCCTCGTGGAAGATGCTCACCCAGCCGACACCTACCCCTTCGGCGCGGGCTGCCAGCCAGAGGTTTTGGACGGCGCATACGGTGGAATAGACATCCATGCGAGGATTGTGCGTGCGCCCAGCACGACAGGTCCTGCCCGGTCCGGATCGCAGGTGACACAGATGCTAAGTGGCGCCTTGCGGATCCCCTCGAGCTTCAGGCTGCGGTAGAGCGCCTGTCGCTCGTCCGAAAACAGTTCCGCCGCTTCATCGTTGGCCCGCTGAAAAGCCTGATGCGCCCGCTCCAGGAGATCCCGATCACGGATCAGCAGGAAGTTCCACGGCTGCATGAAGCCGACCGATGGCGCCGCATGAGCAGCACCGAGCAGCCGCCGCACAAGATCGTCCGGAAGTGGAACGGGCAGGAACTGGTCGCGCACGTCGCGTCGCGTTTCGATGGCCTTGTAAACGGCCAAGCGCTCGTCGTCGGAAAACGCGGCAGCGGTCACCGGACCGCATCCGTGTCCATCTCTTTCAGGTCGCATCGTTCATCCCCAACAATGCTGACGCCGGAGGTAAGCCTCTAGGCGCCACAAAATCCAACCGCCGTCCGTGCGGTAGGGCCTATCGTGTCAGGCCGGTCTTCTGACTCGGCTTCATCCGCCTGCCGCCGCCTTCGCGGAAAATCCAGTGGCTCGTCTTCTGCAGCAGCCGTCCGTCTCACAGCGTTGGGCACGTGCCGGTCTTGCACCGGCTTCCCGATTCTCCAGCCTTCGGCTGGCACCTGACGACCTATCCATGCCGGATGGGCGGCCTGACTTCAAGCCGTCACGCCGCCGGAAAATAACGAACATAGGCAAACTGCCGCCCATCCGGCGCCCAGTTGGGCGAGTTCATTGTCCCCTGCCCGCCAAAGAGCTCAAAGAGCGTTTCCACATTTGATCCGTCCAGGTCCATCATCCGGATTCTCACGTTGAGATCACGCGGATGATTGACCACGTCGCCGTCATAGGACAGGAAGACGACCTTGTCGCCAACCGGTGATGGATGCGGAAACCAGTCGGCATATGGGCTGTCCGTGATCCGCTCGGCCGCTCCACCCTCTGCCGGTAAGCGCCAGATCTGCATGCGGCCGCTGCGGCTCGAGTTGAAGTAGATCCATTTTCCATTGCGCGAATAGTCCGGGCCGTCATTGTGCCCCTCGCCAAAAGTTTGCCGCTGTTCCTCTCCACCGTCGATACCGATCGTATAGATGTCGACGAGATCGTCCCGGATGCCGCAATAGGCGAATCTTCGGCCGTCAGGCGACCAGCCGTGCCAATAGGATGGCCATTTTTCCGTTACCAGACGCGGCTCTCCCCCAGGGGCGGGCAGAATATAGATTGTGGACGCGCCGAAGGCCGTTTCGTCGGAGATGGCCATCCATTCGCCATCGGGGGAAATGCCGTGGTCGTTATTGCACTCGACCGCAAACCCTGTATCTACCGCCTCCAGCGAGGGCGCCCCGTTCAGCATCAGCCGATACATCTTGCCTTCGCTGTTCAGCAGCAGGTAGCGCCCGCACGGCGACCAATTGGGCGCTTCCAACAGGACATCTGCTTGCCACAACACGCGGGTCGTCATGCTTTCAAGGTCGTAGGCTTCGACCGAACTTTTCGCTGACACCTGCGTACGTCTCCCCTTCTACAGCCGCCCCCTTCCGCGGGCAGCAAGGCCAAGACCGGTCCCTCAGGTCGAGCGCAACAAACCAGACAATTGCCCGGCTCAGGTGGTTCACCTCCGGTTCATGACGGTTATGTGACACTTCAGTGACAGTGTTGATAGGAGCGAAGCGTGAGCCGGGTTGCCAAACAAGAATCAGTCCCGGCGTCTCCGTCGACCGGGTCGGCTTCCCTTCTGCATCACGTCGTCGCTGCGCTAACGTTGGTCGCGGCCTGCGCAGCGCTTGTTGGTGCAGTCGAGGCTGTTGCGGGCCGGCCGCATGGGGATGTGATCGCCTTCGTGCTGTCGCGCGCTGGTCTAACCACGGTCGCGACCATGTTCCTCGTCGCACTGGGCATGGATATGCTGCTGGGTCGCGCCTTCCGATCGATTGTGCTGCTGGTTCCCGCAGTTCTCCTCCTGGCCTTCATCTCGTATGAAAAGCAGCAGTATCTTTCAGATCCCCTTTATCCCTCGGACCTGCTTTTCGCGCGCCAGATCACACAGCTTCTGCCGGTGATGGTGAGGGCAAATCCGG
The DNA here is from genome assembly GCA_035998065.1 of Pseudorhizobium sp. GTDB lineage: Bacteria > Pseudomonadota > Alphaproteobacteria > Rhizobiales > Rhizobiaceae > Neorhizobium. The sequence goes on along the minus strand of DASYHX010000010.1, from coordinate 6,368 downwards.
TCGAGGCTCTGGCACTGGGCGCCCTTGCAACTTTCGGCATAGCCGCGATGCTCTATATTGCGCTCGTAGCCTGGCACCGCTTTCCGGCCCTGTCCTCGCGCGCGAGACTATCGCGCCTTCTCTTCCTGCTCCCGTTCCTCCTCAGCTTCACTCCGATGATGAATGTTCAAGGCTCCACCTGGCTCAGGGACCGAATGGGAATTCTCCCGATGATGTGGGACCAGAAGGCCAATTACCGACACAACGGGTTCCTCCTTGCCTTCGCCCTCAACATACCGATGTCCCGCGTTGCTGCGCCGCAAGGCTACAGTCCCGAAGCGATCGCCGACATCCCCCTGAATCCCGCGGCTTTCAAGGTTGCGAGCAAGCCTGCGCCCGATGTGATCATGATCATGAGTGAATCGCTTTGGGACCCGACGAAGCTGGAGAACGTCGGTTTCAATCCCGACCCAATGCCGACGATACGGGATCTGCAAACGGGGCAGGTCTTTTCGCCTGAGTTCGGGGGAATGACAGCGAATGTGGAATTCGAGGCGCTTACCGGCTTCTCCAACGCTTTTCTTCCCTATGGAGGAATTCCTTACCAGCAGTATGTCCGCCGTCCACTTCCCTCTCTTGCCGGCCTTTTTCGCGACAAGGGCTATACTTCGGTCGCCGTTCACCCCTTCGAAGGATGGTTCTGGAATCGCGAGAATGTCTACCGTCATCTCGGCTTTGACCGGTTCCTCGCGCAGGAGCAGCTTCCAAGCCTTGAGAAAAGAGGAATGTTTGCATCCGACACGGCACTGACAGAACAGATCATTCAGATTGCCGAGGGCGCCGATCTGCCGCTCTTCCTTTTTGCTGTTACCCTCCAAGGCCACGGCCCCTATGAAGCCGGGCGCTACATGGACAACAGTATCTCCATCGAGAGCGAGTTGAGTCTGGAAGCGGAGCAGCAGCTTGCGACGTATTCGGATGGGGTGAAGGAGGCAGACGATAGCCTCGCAATGCTGATGGAGTGGGCAAAGTCACGCCAGCGCGAGACCATCATCATACTCTTTGGAGATCATCTACCCCCGCTCGGCAAGGTTTTTATGGAAAGTGGCTATATGAAAGATGCCGTCGCAACGCGGCGCGGCAGCCTAGATGTTATGAAGCGTGAGCATGAGACGCCCTTGGTCATCTGGTCTTCGAAGACCGGCGCGCGGAAGGGCCTTGACACGATCAGTCCATCGGTACTTCCTTACCACGTTGTCAGCGCCGCGGGGTTTTCAGATCCTTTTTACACCGGCCTCCTGGGAGAGGTGGCAGGCAAGTATGCGGTAATTGATCGATATATGCTTGTCGACGAGGAAGGCCGTTCTCTTGAGGGCTGGAACGAGAAGGGCGGAACGCTAGACCGCTCGCTGCAGAACTACCGGCTGCTTCAGTACGACATGATGTTTGGGGACCAGAATGCCCGCGGCCGCTTCTTCCCCTTTACAGCGCTTCCACCCTCCGATGATGGCGGTGTGGCAGGACTATCTCAAGTGGAGCGGCCGCGCGGATGACGTGGCAACCCATCCTCCGGCAGGTCATAAAATTCCGCCTTTTCCTCACAGAAGATGTGATAGCCCATCTTGAGCTGGTTCGGCCGATCGAAGGCTCCGGCAAGGACCGAGATGTGATCACTGCCGTCGGCCTGCCAGAAGAGCGCCGAACCGCATTGCGAGCAGAAACCGCGGCGAGCTGTTTCGCTGGCGCGAAACCAGGTCAGCGTTGCTTCAGAAACGAGTGTGAGACGATCCACAGCGACATCGGTTGCCGCATAATAAAGACCCGTCTGGCGCCGGCACTGGGAACAATGGCAGGCGATGACCTCCCGCAGCTTCCCTGTCGTCTCGAACCTGACGCCTTCACAGAGACATCCACCGCGGTTTCGCTCTTCCATTGTCCTCTCCTGCTCCCTACGGACGATAGAGGGGCCGGCAGGACCGTCAACTGCATTTGCCTGAAGCTTTGATTTAGCGGACTTCATCGGCAGAAAGCGAAGGAGCCGGCAAGCGCCAGCCCCTTCTGTACGCATCGGTAGGATCAGCCGTTGACGACCATCCGCTTCTCGTCGCGACCGCTCTTCATCCGCTCGGCCAGCAAGAACGCAAGTTCCAAGGCCTGATCGGCGTTGAGGCGCGGATCGCAATGCGTGTGGTACCGATCCTGCAGGTCGCCAGCCGAGACTGCGCGCGCACCGCCGGTGCACTCGGTCACGTCCTTCCCGGTCATCTCGATGTGGATACCGCCCGGGTGGGTGCCTTCGGCACGATGGATCTGGAAGAAGCTTTCCACTTCCGACAAGACACGATCGAACGGCCGCGTCTTGTAGTTGTTAAGGGTGATCGTGTTGCCGTGCATCGGATCGCAGGACCACACCACCTTGCGGCCCTCGCGCTCTACGGCGCGGATCAGCTTCGGCAGATGATCGGCGACCTTCTCATGGCCGAAACGGCAGATCAGCGTCAAACGACCGGCTTCGTTGGCTGGGTTCAGCGCATCGATCAGCTCGATCAGGTTGTCGGGCTGCAGCGAAGGACCACACTTCAGCCCAATCGGGTTCTTGATACCGCGGCAGTATTCAACATGGGCGTGGTCCACCTGGCGCGTCCGGTCGCCGATCCAGATCATGTGGCCGGATGTCGCGTACCAGTCGCCCGAGGTGGAATCGACACGGGTCAGCGCCTCTTCATAGCCGAGAAGGAGTGCTTCGTGGCTGGTGAAGAAGTCGGTCTCGCGCAGGCTCGGATTGTTTTCCGAAGTGATGCCCACGGCTTTCATGAAATCCATCGTTTCACTGATGCGATCGGCGAGCTTCTTGTAGCGCTCGCCCTGCGGACTATCCTTGACGAAGCCCAGCATCCACTGGTGAACGTTCTCGAGGTTGGCATAGCCGCCCATCGCAAAAGCGCGCAGCAGGTTCAAGGTTGCGGCCGACTGGCGATAGGCCATCAGCTGCCGCTCCGGGTTCGGAATCCGCGCGTCGGCGTGGAACTCGATGCCGTTGATGATGTCGCCGCGGTAGCTCGGCAGTTCGACGTCACCCTGCTTCTCGATGTTGGAGGAACGCGGCTTGGCGAACTGGCCGGCGATGCGACCGACCTTCACCACCGGCTGCTGGGCACCAAAGGTCAATACGACAGCCATCTGCAGGAAGGCGCGGAAGAAGTCGCGGATGGTGTCGGCGCCATGTTCCATGAAGCTTTCGGCGCAATCACCACCCTGCAGCAGGAAGCCGTTGCCTTCGGCCACATTGGCGAGATGCTTCTTGAGGCGACGCGCTTCACCGGCAAAAACGAGCGGCGGGAAGGTGGCAAGCTGTGCCTCGGTCGCGGCCAGAGCTGCAGCATCCGGATAATCCGGAACCTGCTGGATCGGTTTTTGCCGCCACGTGTTCGGGGTCCAATTCTGTGCCATCTCGCTCACCTGCCTTCGCCCGGGACTTCCTGTCCGGCTGTCGTTCTGGAAATTGGGGCGGCTTATACCGTCTCCGACCCGCCTTGCCTAGCATTTTAGCGGCATCTGCCGCTCGCCCTTCTACTCTACCCGATCGGCTGAGCGATTGTTAACCATCTTCGTTTGCCGTTTACAGACCAGCAGAGGTTAGTTTTCGCCCGGGCCATGATCGTCGCCCACCTCGCTGCATGACGCCGCACGCTCAAATCCACGTCTCAGGGGAGCCGTCATGCTTGCTGCTTTCAATCAGCTATGGTCTGACAGATCGGGAAATTTTGGCATCATGACCGCACTTCTCGCTGTCCCCCTGACCGGAGCAGCCGGTCTTGCCATTGATCTTACCCACGCGCTTTCCTTGCGCACCCAGCTTTATGCCGCAGCTGACGCGGCGGCCGTGGGAGCCATTTCTCCCAATTCGCCGGCAGTCGTCCAGGCGATGGCGATGAACGGCGACGGCACGATCACAGTGGGTTCTCCGGATGGACAAGGCCTCTTCTTCAGCCAGATGGCGGGAGAACTTGGGCAGATTCCGGTAGAAGCTCAAGTCACGGTCACGAAGAGCGGCGGGCTGATCGAGTCCCATGTCTCGTTCAGTGCGATCATGCCAACGACCTTCATGAAGGTACTGGGACGCGAGAGAGTAACCATCAGCGGCGCAGCCACCGCCCGTTACCAGACGCCGGCGTTCATGGACTTCTACATGCTGCTTGATAACACGCCTTCCATGGGTGTCGCGGCGACGCCGGACGATATCGCGGATCTAAAGCACGCAACACGCCTCGGTTACCAAGGGCCAGACCCCAAAAGGAACGGAAAAGACCAGAATTGTGCGTTCGCATGCCATATCGTTTCGCAGGACGGCGTGGAAGATCCATACAGCTACTACAACGTCGCCCTCGACAAGGGCATCCCGATCCGGATTGACGTCGTTGCGGAAGCAACCAGAGCGCTTATGGAGACGGCAAAACAGACGCAGACGGTCAACAGCCAGTTTCGTATGGCAGCCTACACCTTTGGCAAGACAGCCCAGGATGCCCAGCTCTTCAAGGTGGCTCATATCGACGGCGACCTCGACACCGTGGCCGCGGCAACCGACAAGATCAAGCTGATGAGCATCCCCTACCAGAACTATAACAATGACCAGCAAACCAGCTTTGATGACGCCCTGACGAGGATCGGAGATGAGATTCATGAACCGGGCGGAACGGGCAACAGTGCTGCCGACCGACAGAAGATCGTGTTCATGGTTTCCGACGGCGTGGGGGATCATGCCAAGAAAGGCACCTGCCTGAGCCCCAAGGGAAAGGTGAACTCCACGCGATGCATCGAACCGATCGACACGAAGTACTGCGACGAGCTCAAGAGCAGAAATATCAAGATCGCCGTGCTTTACACCACCTATCTCCCCCTGGATGACAACAACTTCTGGAGAGACTGGGTGAAACCGTTCAACGACGAGATCGGTTCAAAAATGCAGGAGTGTGCCAGCCCCGGCTACTACTTTGAGGTCTCTCTCGAAGAGGGCATCGAGGACGCGATGAAGACCCTCTTCCACAAGATCGTCAGCACTCCGAGGATCACGAGCTGAACTGAATGCGTCGCTCAGACACGCTCGCCGTTGCGGACCCGATAACTCGGCTGGTACATCGTCACAAGCTCCTCCGATGCGGTCGGATGCACAGCCATGGTTCTGTCGAAGTCATCCTTGGTGCAGCCGGCCTTCAGCGAGATGGCGAGGAGCTGTGCCATTTCGCCGGCATCGTGGCCGAGAATGTGCGCGCCCAGCACCTTTCGCGTCGCCGCATCGATCACGAGCTTCATGATCATCTTTTCTGCGCGTCCCGAGAGGGTTGCCTTCATGGGGCGGAACTCGGCCCGGTAGACCTCGATCTCCGGATAGCGCTTGCAGGCCTCCTCCTCGGAAAGTCCTACCGTTCCGATCTCTGGTTGTGAGAAGACTGCAGTTGCGATGAGGTCGTGGTCGGGCTTGGTCGGGTTGCTCTTGAACTCGGTCTCGATGAAGCACATAGCCTCGTGGATCGCGACTGGCGTCAGTTGCACCCGATCGGTGACATCACCCAGCGCGTAGATATGCGCAACGCTGGAGCGCGAGTAGTCATCGACGACGATCGCACCTTTGGCGTCGACCTCAACGCCCGCGGCGTCCAGCCCAAGCCCAATGGTATTCGGATCTCTGCCGAGCGCGAGCATCACGGCGTCAACCGCAAGCGTCTGCCCATCCAGAGTACGGGCGATCAGTCCGCCCGCTGGCGCCTTGGTGACCTCCTCGATAACATCGGTGCAGATGATACGAATCCCCTTCTCCTCCATCGCCCGGTGCAAACCACGTCTTACGTCGAGGTCGAAGCGCGAAAGAATTTCCTTGCCGCGATAGATCAGGGTCGTATCGACCCCCAGGCCATGAAAGATGTTGGCGAACTCTACGGCGATATAGCCGCCGCCGGCGATCAAGATAGAGCGCGGCAGTTCCGGCAAATCAAACGCCTCGTTGGACGTGATGCACAGCTCATGCCCGGGAAGAGCCGCGTGGGGATTGGCCGAACCGCCGGTGGCGACCACAATACGCTCGGCCGTCACCGTATGCCCTGTCTTCACCAGGCGAATGGTGTGGGAATCCACAAATTCGGCTCTCGACTCCAGGATCTCGACCCCCGCATTCTCGAGCCCCCTCCGGTAGAGCCCCTCAAGCCGGGTGATCTCCTTGTCCTTGGCAGCGACCAGCTTTTTCCAATCAAAGCTGGCACCCTCAACTTGCCATCCGAATCCGGCAGAATCCTCAAAATGCTCGGGAAACTGCGAAGCGTACACAAAAAGCTTCTTCGGTACGCAACCGCGGATAACGCAGGTGCCGCCCAGACGATATTCTTCGGCTATAGCGA
>DASYHX010000557.1:0-2956 GCA_035998065.1 Pseudorhizobium sp. | reverse complement strand
CTCGCAGCTCGACGCGGGCCAGAAGGCGCAAATTGCAGCGATCGCCGCGGGGTTTGCTGGTTTGCTGTCGCTGTTCAACATTGGTGGGCGTTTCTTCTGGGCGTCGCTCTCCGACAAGATTGGCCGAAAGAATACCTACTTCGCCTTCTTCATCATCGGCATCATTCTCTACGCAGCAGCGCCCACACTCGCTGACATGGGCAGCAAGGCACTCTTCGTTCTGGCCTTCGGCATCATCCTGTCGATGTATGGGGGTGGTTTCGCGACGATCCCGGCTTACCTCGCCGATATCTTCGGCACGCAATTCGTCGGCGCTATCCACGGCCGCCTGCTGACGGCCTGGGCAACCGCCGGCATCGTGGGTCCGGTCGTGGTCAACTACATCCGCGAGGCGCAGATCGCTGCCGGTGTGGCGCCGGGACCGGCGCTTTATACGGGCACGATGTATATCCTCGCCGGGATGCTTGCCCTCGGGTTGATCGCGAACGCGTTCATCCGGCCGCTCCCGGAGAAATGGTTCATGTCCGAGGGAGAGGTGGCCTCGCTGCAAGCGAAGACAGCGGCTGCCAATGCCGGCCCGACCGGTTCCTTCGGGATCGGCAAGGGTGGTATGGACGCCAAGGCGCTTGCCGCCTGGGCCGTTGTCGGGATCCCGTTGCTCTGGGGTGTGTGGGTGACGTTGAAAAGCAGCCTGGCGATCTTCGGCTGACGTGGGACAAGCAACACAGAAAAGGCCGCCCAGCGATGGGCGGCCTTTTGACGATCGGAAGGAGGACTTGGCGAAGCTCAGGCCGCCATATCTTCCACTTCGGAACCCTTGAACATCTTGGCGAGATTCAGGAAACAGATCATTCCGTGCTCATTGGCAATAATGCCTTCGGAGAAGGACTTGTCGAACGAGGCCGAAATTTCAGGCACGGGCTGAACCTGGTTCGAAGGGATCGTCAGGATGTCTGAAACCTGGTCGACCAGCATGCCGATGACCATGTTGTGTACTTCCGCGACTACGATAGCGCTCCGTTCCGTTGCGACCGCGCTCTTCATGCCGAGTTTTTGTGCGAGGTCGATGATCGGGATAACGGATCCGCGAAGGTTCATCACTCCGATGACGTCCGAAGGGGCGTGCGGGATGGGTGTCGACGGTGCCCATCCGCGAATCTCGCGAATAGTTGTCGTCTTTACGCAGAACTCCTGATCGTGCAGGCGGAATGCGATGATCTCGAGAGTCTCACCGCCGTAGTTCGCAGAACTGGTTGTCGTAGTCATCAAAATTCTTCCCAACTCTCCGGTGCCTGGAGCAAGGCGGCGCTCGACGCAGCGCGGGCAATCCGGCCCTGAAGCTGTCGTGCCGGTGAGGCGCTCGGCTTCACGTCGTGATGCGATGCGATCACCTTAGGCGAAGATTGTTGCCCAAATCTAAACCGCGCCAGAAGATCGCGCAGATCCTGTGCCTCGCGGGCGAGGCTATGACTTGATGCTGTCGTTTCCTCAACCATGGCCGCGTTCTGCTGCGTGTTCTTATCCATTGTGTTGACCGCCTGGCTAACCTCCCGCAGCGCAGTTGCCTGCTCGCGGGACGCTTCTACGATGGCGGACACGTTTGCGTTGATTTCTATCACCTGCTCTACGATATCCTCCAGCGCCTTGCCGGTCTGACCGACGAGCGAGACACCTTGGGAGACCTGTTCAGTGGAGGTCGTGATCAGCGCCTTGATTTCGCGAGCCGCCGTTGCGGACCGTTGAGCAAGCTCTCGCACTTCCTGGGCGACAACGGCAAAGCCTCTGCCGGCCTCACCGGCGCGAGCGGCTTCTACTCCGGCATTGAGCGCGAGCAGGTTTGTTTGGAAAGCAATTTCATCGATTACGCCGATGATGCTGCTGATCTCCTTAGAGGAGGTCGCGATCTGCCCCATGGCGTTGACGGCGTTTCGAACCACTTCACCGGATTGCTCTGCGCCCTTGCGAGTTCTGCCTACCAGCGAGCCGGCTTCCTCGGCACGCTTTGCACTGTCAGCAACGGTTCGGCTGATTTCTTCCAAAGCCGCAGCGGTTTCTTCCACCGCCGCTGCCTGCTGCTCCGTCCGCTTCGCCAGACTATCGGAGGCTTGGCGGATTTCGCCGGAACCGGCGGCAATGCCTTCGGCATTTTCGCCCACGGTGCGCATTGCATCCCGCAGTCTTGCGATCGCCGCATTGAAATCGACGCGGATCTTGTCGAGACTCGGGATGAACGGCTTTTCGATGTCGCAAGTCAGGTTGCCTTCAGCCAGTCCTTTGAGGCCAGTCGCAACTTCATCGACCGCCCGCACGCGTTCGGTGATGTCTGTCGCAAACTTGACGATCTTGAAGACCTTGCCGTCGGCATCAAGAATAGGATTGTAGGATGCCTGGATCCACACCGCCCTGCCGTTCTTTCCGATACGCTTGAATTCGTCGGACTTCGGGATGCCTTGGGAAAGCTCTCGCCAGAACTGACGGTAGTCCTCACTCTCGCTGAGCGACGCTTCACAGAACATGCGATGATGGCGGCCGATGATTTCCGAGAGTTGGTAGCCGAGACAGTCTAGAAAGTTCTGGTTGGCGGTGATGATCTCTCCGGCAGGCGTGAACTCGATCACGGCCTGAGTCCGGGAAATAGCCTCTATCTTGCCCTGATCTTCCGCTGCCTTCATCTTTGCGGTGGTGATGTCGCTGGCGATCTTCACCACCTTTACGACCTTGCCCCGCCGAAAAACGGGATTGTAGGAGGCTTGGATCCAGATCTCCCTGTTGCCCTTTCCAATGCGCTTAAAGGCGCCGGAGAAGGATTCGCCGGCCGCAAGCTGTGCCCAAAACTGTCTGTATTCATGTGAAGCGGCAAGGGCAGGCTCGCAGAACATACTGTGGTGCCTACCGACGATCTCCGCCCGTTCATAACCGATCGCGTTGCAGAAGTTTCCATTGGCGTTGAGGATGT
>DASYHX010000505.1:0-3449 GCA_035998065.1 Pseudorhizobium sp. | reverse complement strand
GCGCCACCTTTGCCTTGAAAGCCGGGCTGTGGTTCCGGCGTGGTCGTCGTGTCATGGTCTCTCCTGTTCCCGGCATCTAAGCCGAAGTCAGGCAGAAATTCCACTTATCCTAGCTGTGCAGATTTCCCGAGCCACCTCTCTCGGCTAAGATGATATCGCCTGCCGGGCTTTCACGGCATATGTTCAAGATGATGGTATCGCTGTTCCGCACCGTCCCGGATCTCGTGTGGGCCTTGATCTTCGTTGCCTCCGTCGGGCTCGGCGCCGTCGCCGGCACAATGACAATCGTCGTCGACACGGTCGGCTTCTGCGGCCGCTTCTTTGCCGAAGCAATGGAGGATGCCGACAAGAAGCCACAAGAAGCGCTCTTCGCGATTGGCGCCAGTCGCTTCCAAGTGCTGTGCGGTGCCGTCCTGCCGGATGCGTTGCCGTCTCTCATCAACACGACGCTCTTTGCGCTGGAAAAATCCGTCCGCTCCTCCGTAGTATTGGGGCTCGTCGGCGCGGGCGGGATTGGGCAAGAACTGAAGGTCGCTTTCGACCTGTTCCAGTACAAGAATGCTTCCACCATCATCCTCGTGATCTTTGGCATTGTGCTCGTGATGGAGTTCGTGACGGACCGGTTGCGCACTCGGGTCCAATAGACAGGATCAGACCTCGAACTGAGGCTGACGGAGGAGGCGGGGAGGGCGGCAGTGGCTGGATCCGGGAAGCCTTCCTCGTACGGTGGAGAAATGAACTGATCCCTCGACAATTACCGCTCGCAGGTCAGCTTCTGCGGCCATCCGAGCGATGGCGGCTTGGCGAATCGCAGCTAAATTGACGGCCGGCAGATCATTGAACTAACGCTTGGCCAGTTAGATCTCTCCGCCTTGTTTCATAGATCTGAACTGCGTCGACTTGCGACAGTGTTGCGCATTAAACCGGGGACTCTGACCGCGCTAACTCTGATTTCGGCTGCTGCTCGGCTGGTGTTCAAACGTTAGGTCGTTGACCGTGCCGCTGAAGCAATTTCGTGGCAGCCTTTCGATCGACGGCTCTCGAGTAGAGATATCCCTGGCCGAGCTTGCAGCCCAGTTGGAGCAGTCGATCGGCTTGCAGTTGTGTCTCGATTCCCTCTGCCACCACCTTCAGTCCTAAGTTGTTGGCAATCCCAAGTAAGCCTTCGACGATGATGAGTCCTGCATCGCCTGGCAGCAGACGATCCGTAAAGGACTTGTCGATCTTGATGATATCGACCGGGAACGTCAACAGGTGTGTCAGTGACGCGTAGCCCGTCCCGAAATCGTCAAGCGCCACCCGTAATCCAACTTTACGGAGCGCGTCGATCTCGCTGGCGATGCGATGATCCCGCTGACCAAGATAAACAGACTCCGTTACTTCAAGGATGAGGTGATGTAGCGGAACATCGGCGCGTTCGAAAATGTCCGTGAGCCTTTGGTGCAAGCCGCCCGCCTGAAGATCTACCGCTGACAAGTTTACACCCACGTGCTGAAGCGGCTGACCGTTATCGAGCCAGGAGCGGATATCCTGAGCCACGCGCAGCAACATTTGGTTCGTTAGATCGACAGCGAGTTTGGCGTCTTTCGTCGCCTCATGAAAGTTCTTGGCAGCAATGATCTCCCCAGACGGAGATCTCATCCGGCAAAGGGCCTCAAAACCGACGATATCGCCGGTGTCGAGACGAACGATCGGCTGATAATAGGCATCAAGTCGGTCCTCGGCCAATGCCAAGCGAACATCCCGTATGGCGCGAAAGCGCTGGGATTGGGCCGTCCCAAGTTCCGGAGTAAACTGAATATACTGGCCGCGACTGCATTCCTTAGCATGATAGAGCGCCACATCCGCCTGTTGGCGGACTTCCTCCGGGTCGCCGCCAGCCTTGGCAAGTGCTCCCCCGAGTGTCGCTGAAGGGTAGATGACATGGCCATCGCACCAGGAAGGGGCGGTGAGGGCAGGAAGGATGACGTCGGCTATGACCGCGAGATCCACGGGGGCACTGCCGTCTACGACAACGGCGAACTCGTCTCCGCTGAGGCGGAAAGTCTGCGCTGTTGCTGCTGCGGTGGCGATCCGCTCCGCAACCACCTGGATCAAGGCGTCTCCCGCGGCATGACCGAAGATGTCGTTGGTCTGCTTGAGATTGTCGATGTCTGCGAGCAAGATTCCCCAAGGCCCTAACAGCTGACCTGCTCCGTCTGCCATAAGCTGGTTGAAACGCGCCCGGTTTGGTAGGCCCGTCAAGGCGTCAGTATAGGTCAGGCGTTCACGCTCCAGGACACGTTCATTTCTGTCGATGGCTATCGAGCACAGATGGACGCAAGCCTCTACAATCTTTTGTTCGACCTCAGTGGGTCCCCGCAGCTCTCGATAATAAAAGGCGAAGGTACCCACCACTCCATTCGCGTTCCTGATTGGCGTCGACCAACAGGCCTTCAAACCGAGCGGCAGTGCCAGCGCCTTGAAATTCTCCCACAGGGGATCCGTCGCGATGTCCGTTACGATCACCGGTTCACGCCGATAGGCAGCGGTACCGCAGGAGCCGGCAAGAGGTCCAGCTTCAAGACGGTCGAGCGCTGCGGAATAGTCTGAGGGAAGAGATGGGGCAGCAAGAGGATGGAGATGCGATCCATCGAAAGTCAGTACAGAGGCCGTAATTCCAGGAACTGCGGACTCTACGTTGATGCAGAGCTGTTCGACAGTGATTGCCAAGGGTTCACCTTTGGCGATCATCTCAAGGATCGTGTTCTGCAACTCGAGGATCATACTATGGCTTCCCGTTCAACCAACCGCCTCTATCAATCTTGGCTTCACCCACCACGATCTAAATTAGCGTTGCCTTATTTGAAGTTAATAGTGCGGCTTCGTTCTTAAGCAATGGCCTGGCCATCGTTTGAGCCGCAAGTGTTCCAAGCCCGCAAAGCGGCGGCTAGCTTGGTGCAAGCTGCTGATCAATATTCCCGGAGGGGGTACCCCAGCGGCGGACGCTCATCCAGAGGAGGACGTAGCTGTTGTACTGCAGAAGATCGACACCCGATTGCGACCGTCTTGCTTCGCGCGATAGAGCGCCTCGTCCGCTTGCCGCTGAAGCGCGTCTGCGGCTATGAGTGGGTCGTCTTGTGGGGCAACCGAGACTCCGATACTGACGGTGACATATGGGCCCGTGGTGGATAGGAGGTTTGGCAATGACGCCGCTTCTACCCGGCTGCGGATCCGCTCGGCAACGACGGCAGCCTCCTGCTCATTCACATTTCGAAGGAGGACGAGAAACTCCTCGCCGCCATAGCGAGCGACGTGGTCGCGCTCGTCACGCAAGCTGCTCTGGATGATGCCTGCCACTTTCACGAGACAGCGATCGCCTTCACCATGGCCGAGACTATCATTGAGTTGCTTGAAGTGATCAACATCGCACATGAGCATGGCGTTTCTCGCTCGTCGGTCTCGGGTTT
>DASYHX010000503.1:0-12671 GCA_035998065.1 Pseudorhizobium sp. | reverse complement strand
ACCACGCTCAGATGGCAGTAATGTGCCGATGATCCCCCACTCGTCCTCCGTCAGCCCAATACGCTCGCCCAACGCCACCTCCAAAAGGCAGCCTTGAATCAACGCCCGATCCTGCTGTCAACCTTTGTCCACGAAACCTAGGTGGGGCCATATCATGGTCAAGCGATACCTGCTCCCCCAGTCACGCCATACACTTCGCCAGTGATGTAGCTGCCTTCCTGAGAGGCAAGAAGAACATAGATCGGCGCGATCTCGACAGGCTGGCCAGGACGACCGAACTGGCTCTGTTCCCCGAACTTTTTGACCTTTTCCTGCGGCTGCCCCCCACTGGGTTGCAGTACGGTCCAAAATGGGCCGGGCGCGACCACATTGGCTCGGACACCCTTCTCGATCAGTTGCGTTGCAAGCGCCTTGGTATAGGCGACAATGCCTGCTTTGGTCGTGGCATAGTCCAGAAGAATAGCCGATGGCTCATAGGCCTGCACCGATGCTGTGGTGATCACGGATGCTCCAGCTGGAAGATGGGGAACCGCCGCCTGCGTAATCCAGTGCATGGCATAGAGATTGGTCTTGAGTGTGCGATCAAAATCTTCCGAGCTCACGGCCGTGACGTCATCGCGATATTGTTGGTGGCCAGCATTGATGACGAGGATGTCGATCCCGCCGAGACCGGAAAGCGTCTCATTGACAAGCTTGTGGCAACAGCTCTCGTCGGTGATGTCGCCCGGTAGCGCGACGGCCTTGCGCCCCTCTCGTTCGATCAGCTCGATCACTTCTCTTGCGTCAGCTTCCTCGCTCGCAAGATAGGAAATGGCGACATCGGCGCCCTCTCGCGCAAAGGCGATGGCCGCAGCCCGCCCGATGCCGCTATCGCCACCGGTCACGAGCGCCTTGCGGCCGCTAAGCTTTCCTGAACCGACATAGCTGTCCTCGCCATGATCAGGTTCTGGATTCATGTTCGCGGCGATGCCCGGAGCAGGTTGCGGTTGCTCGGGGAATGGCGGCCTGGGATATTGCGTGCGTGGATCCTGCATGGTGAGACGCTCTGCCATGTTCGCTCCTTGCTGAGTACTATGATGGACATTGTCCGGTTTGCCTTTTGAGTGCCAACGAAAAACGCCGCCCCGTCTGGGGCGGCGCATTCTGACCCTGAAGATTGTCAGTCGCCGGTGCCGGGCTTGTCGGTCTTCGGCGGCTTGCCGTCTTCGATTCGACCTTCATTGCGAAGATCCCGACCTTCCTGAGCCTTCTTCTGGCTTTCAGGCGATTTGCCGTGCTCGAAGGCTTCTTCCTTCACGTAACCGGCGGCTTCCTTGGCCTTACCTTCAATGCTCATGATACTCTCCAATTCTGCCAGGGGCAGATGCCACCCAACACCAAGATCAATCCCTGGCCAGGCAGGCCGTTCCCGGACAATCGGCTGACATTGATCTCGATCAGTGCGATTTCGCGAAGAGTTTCAGGTGCGTCGGCATGACTGAGCATGTGTGCCAGGAGGCGGACTTGATGCAAGTCGCGGTCTACCGGGACCATGTGCGCGTCAGCTGGCCGGCAACAAGCCGGAGCGCGCGATAGCCACGATGTGGATACACGCCGCTCTAGATTCCTTTGCGCGACGGCGTAGCTTAGGTGCGCCTGAGTGCGGTGAACGCAAGCGTCAGAATTGGCCTTGCCCGCTTGGAGGTCCCGTGCGACTGTTCGATTGCAGAAACCGGACTTTGCGCCGTGCCGCAGCTACCCATATTCTCCGTTCTATCTCCGGCTTTCTTAGCTGTCTTTACAGCTCGAACATCCTTGTGCGGCATACCAGTCTTCCTCTTGGCCGATCGCGTCATCTCCGATCGCAATTGGCATGGGTTTTCACGCGCTCGGTCGAGCCGGTCAGGCTCGTCGTCCGGTGACGAACTGATAGACCAGAACAATGACGGCGAGAACCAGGAGGAGATGGATCAGACCACCCCCGATCGGGATGACGAACGCGCCCAGAACCCATAGAATCAGGATAACGAGAAGAATTGTCCACAGCATGTAGGGGCTCCTGTTTACGATTTTGGAGACGTTGACCGGCCGGCCCTTACCGCAGCCCACGTGCCAGCAGCATCGCAGTCAGCAGCATCGCGCCACCCATTGCGACATATTGTCCGGTGGCAGACCAGGTCGGCATATGGTCATCCGAAAGCTGCAGCTCTTCCGCATCTGAAAACATGCCTATCTGCGGCAGCGGGGCGGGTAGCGTCTCAACGAAATGCATGACGGGGGGAAGGTGCATCGGCTTAATCTCTCCTTGATGCAATGAACGCCCCAATGTCTGAAATGGTCCATCTTGAGCATTCACTTGTTGAGCGTTATCAGGCTGCAGGCCGGCGGTGCTGGCGGCTAAAATGTGCTTCCGGTGACCGGATCATATTTCGGTAAAGCCAGGCTGTTGATCCGATCCAGCATCGTCTGGCTGGGCGCGACGCAACAAATGTCCCAGTTCTGTCCCGCCGGATATGCACCTACTGCCAGAAAGTCCCGGCTCTGCTCAATTGCGCGATGCCCGGTTCCAGCAGGCAGCAGCAACGCGTCGCCGGCTCTGACCTTGATTTCAAATGCCTTGGATCCTCCAAGCGCGAGAATGGCATGACCCGATACCATCCCCAGCACCTCATGTGCGGTCGAGTGATAATGATCATAATCGTAGATCTGATCACGCCATTCGGGTTCCCAGCCATGCTTGTGAAAGCGTGCCTCGAAAGTTTCGGCCAGATCCGTCCGCTCCCTTGGCTCCACTTCGATATACAGCTTGACCGGCAGGACGGGATTATTTGGCACCCACCCATTTCGTGGCAAGAGGATCGACTTAGGAACCATGCCTGGTCCCCGATGATATCGAGATGGCGCACCAAAGCTTGGGTGTTGCTTGTTCATGTGGGTGCGACGAATGGCTGCGCTTTCGCGCCGTAAGGGGTATGAACAAGATCGAAAAATGAGCGATTATGCTCATGTCACCATCGCTCCCAACATTGAAAGATATCGGTTCTGACTTGATCGGGCTGCGCGAGACCGGAAACAGGATTTTGAACGACCAATGTCTGTTTGAGGACGCGGTCGCGCCAGCGTCCCGCTCGCGTCAAAGAGCCATCTCGACGATATCCAGGCGATTGTCCTGCGCGTAGATCATAGCGGCCTGCAGGGCATCCATGCGAGAGGCGTAGCCCCCATTTTCGAGATTGAGAACAGGATCTCCCACCCGCCCACTCTCGGCACTGACATGCCAGCGGCCCTTCTCCTGCCTGATCGCAACATATTTGAACATGATCGGAGACCTTGAATGCGGCGCCTTTGGTCTGCCGACAATGCGGCAATCGCCTGATCGTTCCACCAGTTCGATTTCGTGTTTCCGGGCACTTTGCGCGGACTGGCCATCCACGCTTCAGTCGCACGTGGTAGCGCCTTTTTGCTCTGACAATATATCCCATCCCGTGAGGAAGAATGCCGCAGCGATCGGCCCCACCACGATACCGCTAAGGCCAAGCGTCTCGATTCCGCCCAGAGTCGCCACCAATATGAGCCAATCCGGCAGCCCGGTGTCTCGACCAACGAGCATTGGCCGCAGGAGATTGTCGACAAGACCTATCACGAAGACGCCTGAAGCGATCACGGCGATGGCCTGCCAAAGATCACCCGACGCAAGCAGATAGGTCGCCACAGGAAGCCATATTATCGCAGGCCCGATCGCTGGCAGCAGGGCCGCAATCGCCATGAGCACCCCCCATAAGAGGGCGGCCGGCATGCCGACTATCCAGAAAGTAGCGGCGCCCAGAAAGCCTTGCGCCAGGGCAACGATTCCCGATCCCTTAATCGTCGCTCGAACAACGATCACGAAGCGCGCTGCGATCCGATGGGATATGGCGTGTTCGAGAGGTAATCTCTTGATGATCTGGGGTGCTAGCGCCTCCCCATCGCGCAGGAGAAAGAAGCTCACATAGAGACCCACACCGAAGGAGAGTACGAAAGCAGCCGCATCCGCGCCGATCGTCAGAGCGCGTTGCGTCAACATGCTGGCGCTGGCGCTCAACGCCTGAGAAATTTTTGCCTGCGCCCGTTCGAACGTACCAAAGCCGGCATTCTCGACCCAATGTTGCATGCGCATCGGCAAGGCAGCATGAACCTGACCAAAATAGGTTGCGAAGTCGATCTGGCCGCTTCTGATCTTTGCGTAAACGCCGCTTGCCTGCTCGACAACGAGACTTCCGATGATCAGGGCCGGCATGATGACGGCAATGATGATGATGAGCAGCGTCAGCGCTGCCGCCAGATTACGTCGTCCGCGACAATCGATCAGAATATGCCTGTAAAGCGGCTGAAACAGCAAGGCTGCCAAAGCCGCCCATAGCAATGCCGAGATGAAACCCGAAATGATCAGACCAAGTCCGACCGTCGAGACAGCGATGAAGAGGATCAATCCTCCATTGTCGATACGCTCGCGTGATATCATTCAAATTCCGATCGCTCATAACTGACATGCGCAGCCCGGCTGGCGCTTTGTACGGGGGGAGACAATCGGCCTCTGCCATCCGGCTCATCTCTGCGCCTTGGGCAAACAGGATGATCACGCTATGGTGACGATCCTCACCCGACTGTCACGATGCTGCGGCTTGACGACCGCCGTATCTCCGAGGCGGTCGAGCATGATATCCGCTTCTCCCGCCCCCAATGGAAGCGACGCGATGAAAAGACTGTCGAGAAATGTCGGCAAGGTCGGTTGGCGGAAGATGATTTCGTTGGACGACACGTTGAACCCCAGTCCCAGACTGGCCTGGATGAGCGACAGGGGAGCCGCTGCCGACCATGCCTGGGGGCTGCAAGCGACCGGATAGAAGGTCGGGCCCTGCGAACGCCGCCGCGGGAAACCACAGAACAGCTCCGGCAGGCGCAGGAGATCAACATAGGTTGCAGCGGCAAAGAGGCCTTCGAAAATCTGCGCCGCCTGACGTTGAAAGCCATATCGCGAAAAGCCCGCGGCGATCAGCGCATTGTCATGCGGCCAGATCGACCCATTATGATAGCTCATGGGATTATAGCGTCTCTCGGTCGACGCTATCGTCCTCACACCCCAACCGGAGAATGAGGCGGGCGCCATCAATGTCGCCACAACCATAGGTGCGCGCTCTGTTCGAGCCAGACCAGTATAAAGAACATGGCCTGCGTTGGAGGAGCGAATGCGACAGGGCTGCTTCTGCCCGTCGAGCGCAAGTACATATGTTCCTAGTTCCGCGTCAAAGAAAGTCGCGTCGAAACGATCCTGCAGATCGACGGCTCGAGCGAGATAGGCTTCCGAGCGATCCAGATCACCTGTTGCGCGATAAATGCTGCTCGCCGCCTGCCACGCGCCATAAACATAGGCTTGAACTTCGGCGAGAGCGATCGGGCCTTTGGCAATACTGCCATCAGCATGGAATATGGAATCATGGCTGTCTTTCCAGCCCTGATTTTGCAGCCCCTGATCCGTCAGTCGTCCATATTCAACGAAGCCGTCGCCATCGCGATCGCCATGATTGTCGATCCACTGCAATGCAGACTCGATATTGGGTAATATTCCGGCGAGAAACTGAAGGTCTCCTGTGCGTTCCAGATATGCACCGGCCAGCATGACGAAAAGCGGCGTGGAATCGATGCTGCCATAATAATGGCGGAAAGGAACTTCACCCAGTTCGGCCATTTCGCCATGACGCACTTCATGCAGGATTTTACCTGGCTCGGCATCGGCGGCTGGATCGAAATGCGTCGCTTGGTGCGCGGCGAGATATCCCAGCACGCCTCGGCTGATAGCCGGGTCCATCCAGATCGTCTGGAGTGCGGTTATCAGCGCATCCCTGCCGAAAACCGTGCTGAACCAGGGAATGCCTGCATAGGGATATGGACCATATTCCGTACCGGTGGAGAGCATCGAGATATCGGATACCGAACGTCGCGTCACAGCATCGAAGAGGTCATTGGACGATCGCATCGACGCACTGCGGCGGCGTGAAACCTGCAGCGCACGCATGGCCTCGCGCAGGGATTTGAGGAACAGCTTGGGCAGGGGCTGATCAACTTCGCTCATTTGTTCGCAGGCAACACGTGCGAACAATGTGCATCGACCGCCGGGAGCAACAGAGACATCGAATAGCGCCTGCTCGGCCGTCAGCTGGGCTGGCGCGGGATCAAAATGGAGATGTGTCGACCGCTCAAGGCCATCACGCCCCTTATATCCCAGCAGGACATCGGCCTCTTCGACCTTCGGCTCGTGCATGGTACCACGGCGCAATCTTGTCATGCCCCGTATCTCGAACAGATCCGCGAAATCGGAAGCGAAGGAGAGGCCCACGGATACCCGGCGCTCTGCAATGTCAAAATTGCGCACAATGATCCGTTCGTAGATCGCGCCTTCCCACAGGAAGCGGCTGCGACGCAGATGGATCAGATCATGCTCCACTTCGACGCGGCCGTCTGATCCGAGGAAATCCGGGTTGGCCAGATCGCAGGTCAACATCGCATTGTCGTCGCGTAGCGCCGAACTCAGCAGTATCGGGCGCATGCCGTTGACCGTGAGATAAAGGTGCGAAAGGTGGCGCGTATCGCGATGATAGAAACCCTCGGGACTGCCAGGTCCGGATATGGCGTCGCCGCTATGGTCAAAGACGGCAAAGCTGTCTCCATGCTTGAGCGTGCGTGGCCGACGCTCGTGCAATGAAGCGGTAGCAGGGATGAAGAACTGGGTTTGCGCCTGTGACAGCGCCTGTCCTCCTGCAATGCCCGGCACCCCTGGCTGCGGTTGGGTCAGCGACATGGCGACTCCTATGCGACGATCTGCAATTCCGACTCCTCGCCGCGCTGGCGACGCAGCCAGGCGGCATCCGTACGGGCGCCCGGCAGCCTGTGATATAATGCGGCATAGTCTGCGGCCATCCTGCCAGCCGTGAACCGTGCGTCGAACGCGCCACGCACCCTTGCGCGCTCAAGGTGACGAAGTTGGCCCACCGCTTCGACCGCCTGGTCCTCGCTGTCCACGATGAAACCCGAGCGCCCATGCTCGATGATCTCGGGCACCGATCCGCATCGGAACGCAATGACCGGTGTCCCACAAGCCATTGCTTCGATCATTACAAGACCGAAAGGCTCGGGCCAGTCGATCGGGAAGAGCAAGGCCCTTGCACCCCCGAGAAAATCCGCTTTCTGCTGTTCGTTGATCTCGCCGATGAAGCGAATATTGGGATAGAGTTTGATGAGGGGCGCGATTTCCTCTTCCCAATACCCCCTATCGACAGCATCGATCTTTGCGGCAATTCGCAGTTCGATGCCGGCCCGGGCTGCGATGCGAATGGCGCGGTCTGGTCTTTTCTCGGGTGAAATGCGCCCGAGGAAAGCGAGATACCCCTCACCGGCGCCGAGGCTGGGCTGCAGCAGATCGACCGGCAGACCATGGTAGATGGTCGCACCCCAATTGACCGGTGGCATGGGCTGGCGCTGATGATCGGAGATCGACACGAGACAGTGATCGCCAAAACACCGGTAGAATGGCGGCAGATCGGGAAGGTCCAGTCGACCATGTAATGTCGTGACGGTTCGTCCGATAAAATCCTGGATCATGGGCAGATGCAGCAGATCGATATGGAAATGGAGCGCATCAAACTCGTCGGCCCTTTGCCGCACCGCATCCAGCATCATCATATGATAAGGTATGGTGTCGACGATACCCGGGGTCAGTCGCAGCGCCACCGGCGTAATCGGAACAAGCTCAGCCGATGTCTGCGAATCGCCGCTCGCGAACAAGGTCACTTCATGCCCCTGATGCACCAACGCCTCTGTGAGATAGGAGACGATCCGTTCGGTACCCCCATAAAGCTTGGGCGGCACACTTTCAGCAAGGGGAGCGATTTGAGCGATCTTCATGCGGCTATCCTCTACCGGAGATAGGCCTCGTTCATCCCCCTGCACACGAGCCGCAAAGTAAAGCCCCGCAAATGCCTAAAGTTGCATTGCAGCAATAATAAAAAATACAATTCAATACCGAAATGATTTTTAGTATTAATTTAGATCAATCAGGAGAATTTCATTCTTCAGGAAAATCCTTGTCTTCGCCTGCAGCCACTTGCTCACGCGCTATTTCGGCGGCACGCAGAAGAGAAAGGCCCGTCCCCTCTGCTGCATTGGCTGTCAGCGTTATTGCAATACCGTTCGGTCCATCCAGCATGATCAATCCGGCGTGGGCTGAGGCAATGCCGGCTTCTTCATGGATACCTGGGGTAGGCATAACGGCTCTGCTCCTTCTCAAGGACACAAGAACGATATGCCACCAGCGGCGGTTCCGTCAGTCCTGCTCGTCGAGGAACAGGTAGGCAGGGTCAAATTCACCCAACCGCGCCAGACCTCTCAGATCACGGATCTCAACATCATGGCGGTGGATTGCTAGGAGATCGCGATCTTTGAGTTCACGCAGCATGCGGTTCATGTGAACGGACGTTATGCCGCATGCTTCTCCCAAATCGGCTTGGGTCATAGGAAGAGCAAAACGCGCTCCATCACTTCGACCGATCGCTCGCAATTTCGCTTCGGTCTCGCAAAAGAAGTGGCTGACCCGCGCAATCGCATCGAGACGACCGAGACGAAATATCCACTCGCGATGCATGGCGGCATCAAGCAGCGTGCTGAACCATAGCAATTTCGTGAGTGACGGGCGCGTCGCGACGAGTTGATCGAGAGCAGCATGAGGCACTAACGCTATCTTACAGGCGGTCAGTGTCGCGAGGTCATGATCAAGATGACCCAGCGGGTAGCCATGGAGGTCGACAAAATCGCCAGCCACATGCACCGCAACGAGTTGCCTTTCTCCTTGCCTGTCATCCATGTATCGGCACATCATACCTTCGATGAGATAGGTACTCATGCTGACATTTTGATCGCGAGATATAAAGGTCTTGCGGGCAGGCAATGTCCTTAAATCGGCAACCGCTTCCTCAAGTGCTCCAAGGTCTTGGGCACTCAGCAGATTACGCCTGCGACTACGCAGAAAATCGGCAAACACCATCGTCATGTCCAGCATTGCAGATTGGATCGTCATGCATTCGCACATCACCAGAACAGGGTCGAGCGCAAAGGGTCGCTTGAACTCGTGCGGACAGGGCTGGCGGCGACCGAGCGGTGGAGGTCGCGATTGCCACGTTCGCAAGTGGTATCAGGCGAGCGCTTCGAGATCGATGGAGAGGCTGCGACACAAACACAGAAGTAAAAACCCTGCATCTTCCGATGCAGGGCTAGGGGGGCCGCAAATCAATGACTTGCTAAAAAAATAACTACTGCAGGCGCGTTTTGTATCCGAAGAAATATCTTCATCCGCAAATTTCGTTACGGCCTTCCCACTGGTATTATGCCTCGGACTGTCTGGGTCATATGGAGGATACCAAGCCTTGCCTCAGGGAGCGTTTGAATTATCGGCGTCAGGCCGCTTCCGCGTCTGCTTGTAACTCACCGCAGGGCTATTTGTCGCCATGGATGGCTTGGTCTTGCAGGCGGATTGCGCGTTCTGCGCCACCGTCTTCTCGAAAGTCCGCTTGAGCAGCCACCCGACCGCGAAGGTGACCGTAGCTGTGACGGCTGCGCGCGCTGCGGTTTCCGCAATCCCGATCTTCACTGCATCCTGCATCGCTTCATCATAAGACTTGCCAAAAGCGCGATTCCGCGCGGTCTTCTTACGAAACATCATAGACCCTCACCCTGTTGAAATATCGATGGCGGCTGCATTTCCGCCCGTTCAGAATCAGTCCCGCGCTGTCAAGCGCGATGGCGTATCGGCAAATGCCTCGATGAGCGCAGAACAGAATGCCGGCAGGTCTTCAGGACTGCGGCTGGTGATGCATTGGCCATCGATCACTACCTTCTCATCGACCCAAAGGCCGCCAGCGTTCTGGATATCCGTCTTAATTGACGGGAAGGAGGTGAGCGAATGGCCTTTAGCGATCTTGGCTTCAATTAAGAGCCATGGCGCGTGGCAGATCGCACCGATCGTTTTTCCAGCACCGAAAATTGCTTCGACAAAGGATATCGCCTCGGCGCTCGCGCGCAACTTGTCGGCGCCGACACTGCCGCCGGGAATGACCAAGCCATCAAATGAGGCCGGATCCGCCTCAGAAAATACGGTATCGACGGCATACTCGCCACCAGGATCAAGATCATTAACATTGGTGCGCGCTTGGCCAGGTTGAAGGCCGATCACTTTGACGCACGCTCCGGCCTTCCTAAGTGCGTTCATGGGCTCCAGAAATTCCACTTCTTCTGTACCGCGCGGAGCGATAAGAACGGCGATCGTACGGCCGTTGAGCGACATGGCGACTCCTTTGGAAATGATGTCCTGACTTGGTCAGATGACTGTTCAACGGCCAGAAGCGCAGCAGGATCCGCTAATCGCGCAAACTCAAGGCTCGAGCTAGTTAGACTTTGCGCGATCGGCTGTGTGGGCTGGTTTCAGTCGAAGTGCGTATAACGCGAGTCCCAGAGCCTCGGATATCATCGCTGCTCTTCGAGTCCCCGTAGGGGTCACCAGAATACTCTCCCAGAGAGTATCACAAGGTGCCGGGAACGGCGGATTTTTGCGGGTTTCGTGGCATAAGTATCCCATACGGAGCGGTCTTGGACCACCACCGGGTACCAACAAGTTGGTGGTATGTCTGATGGTAACGCGGCGCTCCCCCAAGCGGAGATACCATCGTGGCGCTTACCGCCGCTGCGATCTAAAACGCCAAGGGCAAAGCCAAGCCCTAAACGATGGCGTGCTCCAATATGTGGCGCCCAATGGCGGACGCTCCTGGCGGATGAACGGGTGCGGATGAGGCGGCAATCGTCCGACCATCTCGACTACCCCCGCGATAGGCAAAAGGTCGAGACCGGCAAATTTGGCAATACAAAGAGCGAAGCCGGATGTTCGCAAACCGTGAATGTCGCCGTGTCCTCGTCCACAAGAAGCGAGTACACGGCAACAGGATCAAACGCCCAATGCCTCCCGGTCGCTCACCGGATCGGCAATCCAGCGGTTGATGGATTACTCCCGCCACATCGCGCAATGAACGCTGTTCTACACTCGGCGGGGGAAAGTGCCTTCGCCCATCTTGCGATAGAGCGTCGTGGGGAAAGCACGGTGCGGGCCAGAACGGTTCTGAGTCCTATGATACGGTCAGGGCTATTCACGGGGTCGATTTCTTCAAATCACGATGTTGCAGGCGCCCCCGGCCAAAAGAATTGGGTACCTTACCCTCCCGGACAATAGACTTGGTCAAGGCGAGCCTTCACGGCGTTGCGGTGTCGGTGGACGTTGGTGGCAGGTGGCGCACAGCCGGCTATCCATCGCGCGCGCCTAATCACGGCGCACGAACCGCGCTTCAACGCTTCCCTTTGCATCGTTGCAAGGTGCACACGCGGGGACAAGGTTCCCCACGCCATTGTTTCCGTCCAGCGTGAGCGCAAAAACGTGATTGATTACCCACGCAGGCGTGATCCGCCTTCGTGTCGAAAGCATCGACAAAGCAACTCCTTGGCTAGAATGCGGGCGCAAAGGCGCCGTTAAGCGGATGTGGGTTCGAGGTGTTGCGATGATCAAGGCGCTGGGCGGTTTTCTGGCGGCCAAATATCGAGAGTTTATCGGGCTTCAAGTGTTCAATGTAATGTGGTTGGACGGCCCCACCGCTGAACGGCGTCACCGGGGTAACGATAACGCCTTCGGGACCGTCCGACTTTGATATTACGTCTTTCGCGACTTCAAGTCAAAAAATGGCCCGACCAGGGAGCGGATCGGGCCAGCTAATATTCGCCGCTGCTGAATTCGGAGCGCCGGGAAAATGGCGATCTCTTGTGGTGCTGGTATGCGCCAAAGGTGCGAAGATCGGGTTAATCGTCGCGGAAAAAGAAACGGCCCATCCGACAGTTCGGATGGGCCGAGTTTATTTGAAGGCTTGTTACAGCCTTCGGGTCGCGATCGACGCCTGCACTGTTCCGCGATGGTTGGCAAGCACCATTAATCTGATGTTCATTTTCTGAACGTCCCAATTCAAGCCGGTTGCGCGATCCGCTCGATCATCTGCAGGAGGACGCGGGCGGGTTGATCCGGGGCGCGGCGGTTCTGCTCCCATCCTTTCACCGTCGGCAGCTGCAGATGGTCCACCTCGGCAGATCTCGCCTGAGACAGTTTCGTCGCTGCACGGACGGCCCTCACGTCAACCGGCTAAAGGACCACAACTCTTAGCGCTTGATCGCGTAATAATCCTTCACATCGTTCAGACCGGACATGATCTCGGCTAAATCTTCGTCATCAACGACCATTATCCTTTTTTAATTTATTTCGCTGAATGCTTGGCTTGCTTGCTCTGTTCTCCTGTTAAATTTATCTAATTTTACTTTGAAAGAACAGTCACAAAAAACCGTTTCATCGGCATTCTGGTAATAGGTGATCACCCGGCAACTACTGCTCTTACACTTTCCTTCACGCGGCACACGGAGCTTGCGAACCGGCTACCGCCTGTGATGATGTCGCCGATTTGTCGGGCTAGCGGCAACGTGATCAACGATAGCTGTGCGCTCGTCATCAAGATGACTGTAAGCGGTGTTCTCAGCCCACGGTGGTCCAAGGCATGAGTTCGGCGACGCCGTTCGCAGGATGA
>DASYHX010000428.1:0-7815 GCA_035998065.1 Pseudorhizobium sp. | reverse complement strand
TAACCCTTGTTCCACTCGCCGCTCGGCAGCTGCAGCTGCTGGATGCCAACTTCGGCAGCAGGGTTTTCCTTGTAGTAACCCTCTTCCTTAGCCAGATCGTAGGCAGCCTTGGCGATGGCGACATAGCCGGTGGCCTGATGGTAGAACTTCTGGATCTCAGGCGAGGTCAGGAAGTGGAAGAACGACGCCGTGCACTTGTTTTCGGCTTCGGACTTGCCGGACATTGCGAAGAGCGCGGCGCCACCGATGAAGGTGTGAACGCCTTCCGGGTTGACCGACTTCCAGTAGGGCAGGAAGGTCGCCGAGAACGGCATCTGAGCCGTCTTCTGCAGACCGCCGAAGGAGCCGGACGAGCCGATCCAGAGAGCAACCTTGTTTTCTTCGAAGGGCTTCTGGTTGTCCGACCAGCCGGCACCGTAGTAGCCGAAGTAGCCGTTGTCGTGCCAATCCTTCAGCTTCTCGTACATCATCACGTGGTTCGGATCGGTGACGTTGATCGTCGTGTCGACGACGCTGTCGTAACCGTTGTTGTTCGAGGCGAACTGGAGGTTATGGCGCGAGAAGAAGTTCTCGGTGAACTCCCAGGTCAGCTGCGACTGAACGAGTGGCGTGTAGCCGGCTTCCTTGAGCTTCGGAGCGATCTCTTCAAACTCTTCCCAGGTCTTCGGCGCTTCGACGCCAGCCTTTGTCAGGGCCTCGTCATTGATGTACATGATCGGCGCCGAGGAGTTGAACGGCATGCCGACGAACTTGCCCTCCGCGTCGGCGTAGAAATAACGCACGCCCTCGATGAAGTCGCCGCGGTTGAAGTCGAAGCCAGCGTCCTTGATCAGATCTTCGGCAGCAACGGTCGCGCCCTTGGCGTTGATGATCGTGGCTGCACC
Source organism: Pseudorhizobium sp. (assembly GCA_035998065.1). GTDB lineage: Bacteria > Pseudomonadota > Alphaproteobacteria > Rhizobiales > Rhizobiaceae > Neorhizobium. The sequence continues at coordinate 6,931 of DASYHX010000428.1, read as the reverse complement.
TGCGTCGAACACCTGCAGGATGTTGGGTTGCTCGCCGGACCGGAAGGCGGCGATACCGGAAGCAAGCGCTTCTTCATAGGTGCCCTTGGAGACAGGCGTCAGCGCGCACTCGTTCTGGGCTTCGTTAAACTTCTGCGAGATTTCGTTGATGACCTCGCCGTTGCGGCCGCCCATGCCGTGCCACCAGGTGATGTTGGTTGCAGCCAGCGAAGACGTGGCAGAGAACGTGACCGCCAGAGCGGCCATGGAAAACTTCTTGATCATGATTTGTGTCCCTTCCCACCGGTTGATCGGTGAGCAAGCCAATAGGCAGGGCACGTGACACGACCATAACGGTTCCGTGTCAGAAATATTACATTGCAGGCTGAGATTTACATCGCGTTGGCGTGGATCAGAACGCATCGCGAAAGTGCCGGGGGAGGCGCCCCGGAAGCACCGCTACCACATCGTAGCGCTGTGACAGGCGTGCAGCATCCGGACGCTTTGACAGCCACACGTCGCTGGCTGCTCGAATGCGCCGTTGCGCAGTGATGCTGACGGCGTCGATTGCCGTTCTTTCATCGGCACGCGCCTTCACCTCGACAAAGATCGCCAGCTCGCCTTTGCGCGCGATGAGGTCGACCTCACCGGCCCTGGTGCGGAAGCGGATGGCGAGAATGCGATAACCCTTAGCGAGCAGAAACAGGGCCGCGATATACTCGGCGAGGTGGCCGCGCCTTTCTGCCCGGCGCCGGAGCCTAGTGTCCTTCGCCACCTTCTCCGTCCTTCAGAGCCAGCAGGCGTTGGTAAAGGTCCTTCTTGGACAGTCCGGTTAGGCGGGCTCCCTCAGCAGCAGCCTTGGAGGTGGGCATGGTGGCAGACAATTCCTGCAGCAGGACATCCACCTCGACCGCGCCCGGAACGTCGTCGATCTCTGGTGGTGCGACCAACAGAACAATTTCCCCCTTCACCGCGCGCTCACTGTAATGCGACGCCAGCTCCTCCAGCGTCCCCCGCTGAAATTCCTCGAAGGTCTTGGTCAGCTCGCGACAGACTGCAGCGCGCCGTCCCGGCCCCACAACATCGGCGGCAGTTGCAAGAGTGGCACCGATGCGGTGCGGGGACTCAAAGAAGATGAGCGTTGCAGGGACCCTCGAAAGTTCCGCAAGCCGGTCGCGCTTGCCCTTGTCCTTGACCGGCAGGAACCCGGCAAACAGGAAGGCATCGGAGGGCAGCCCAGAACCAACGAGCGCGGCAAGCGGCGCAGACGCGCCCGGAATCGGCACGACCCGGTGCCCCGCCTCGATCGCCAGCTGGCCGAGCCTGTAGCCGGGATCGGACACCAACGGCGTTCCGGCGTCGGAAACAAGCGCCACAGACTTTCCCTCTTCCAGCGCCGAGAGCAATTTGGCGCCCGCTTCCGCGGCATTGTGCTCATGGTAGGAAAACGGCCGGTTGACGATCCCAAAGCGATCCAGAAGGACACGGGTCACCCGCGTATCCTCGCAGGCCAGCACATCCGCCCCAGCGAGCGTCTCCAGCGCCCGCAACGTGATGTCACCGAGGTTTCCGATGGGCGTGGCGACGAGGTAAAGCGCGGGCTCCAGAGGACGCGCCGGAATGGCCGTGTTGGCGATCCGGTAGGTGCGGGCGGTGATAGTCCGGTCGTCGCTCAAAGGCATGCTCGGCAAAAAGTAAGTCCTCCTCCCCTCTTATGGCACCCGAGGGTGTATCGGCAAGGATGGGATCCTTCCGATTGCCTGTGGATGTCTGGGGCAAGTCTGTGAATGCAGATCGCTCTCCTTCACTGGCTCTTGCTTTCTGGGTAAATCTTCTGCCATTTTGCGCGTCCACATCTTCCGGCCTTTCCTGGGTCGGCAATTATCTGGGCGTCGTCCCAAGGGCGCCCTGTCGAAAGCGGTAGCGTCAATGCGTATTACTCTTGAGCGGTCCAACCTCCTGAAGTCGCTGAACCACGTCCACCGTGTGGTGGAGCGTCGAAACACGATCCCGATCCTGTCGAACGTTCTGTTGCGCGCCTCGGGTGCAGATCTGGCGCTGAAAGCGACGGATCTTGACCTTGAAATCACCGAGGCTGTCGCCGCCATGGTCGAACAGCCTGGCGCGACAACCGTGCCGGCGCACCTGCTTTATGAAATCGTTCGCAAGCTGCCGGACGGCTCGGAAGTGCTACTCGCCACCAATCCGGATGGCGGTTCTATGACGGTGCAGTCCGGCCGTTCGAAGTTCACCTTGCAATGCCTGCCGGAAGCAGACTTCCCGGATCTGACCGCAGGAAGCTTCACGCACACCTTCAAGCTGAAGGCGACCGATCTCAAGATGCTGATCGATCGCACCCAGTTTGCCATCTCGACGGAAGAAACCCGCTACTACCTGAACGGTATCTTCTTCCATACGATTGAGGCCGGCGGCGACCTGAAATTGCGTGCCGTCGCAACCGACGGCCACCGCCTGGCTCGCGCCGATGTCGACGCCCCTTCAGGGTCGGAAGGCATGCCCGGCATCATCATCCCGCGCAAGACCGTCGGCGAACTACAAAAGCTCGTTGACAACCCGGAGGTCGTTGTCACGGTGGAGGTTTCTGACGCGAAGATCCGCCTGACCATTGGCTCGATTGTCATGACCTCGAAACTGATCGACGGGACCTTTCCGGATTATCAGCGGGTCATTCCGACCAGCAACGACAAGGAGATGCGGGTCGACTGCCAGAGCTTCACCCGCGCGGTCGATCGCGTTTCGACAATCTCCTCCGAGCGCGGCCGAGCTGTCAAGCTGGCACTGGCGGATGGACAGTTGACACTGACTGTCAACAACCCGGATTCGGGCAGCGCCACGGAAGAAGTCGCGGTGGGCTACGAGAACGACCCGCTGGAGATCGGGTTCAACGCGAAGTATCTTCTCGACATCACTGCGCAGCTTTCCGGCGAGGATGCCATTTTCATGCTGGCAGATGCGGGGTCGCCCACCCTTGTTCGTGATACCGCAGGCGATGATGCCCTTTATGTTTTGATGCCCATGCGCGTTTAGCTCTCAAGGAACGGCGGCATCCCGCCGTTTCTTGTTAGTGTTTTCTCGCTGCGACATTTTGCCTTGTCTTTGCGCCATTGCCTGCCCATAACGGTATGAACCGGAGGAGGAATGATGGGCATGCGACTGAAGGAAAAGCTAAGCCGCAAGTTCGACGAGGAAATCCGTTTCTTCAAGGGGTGGATCGACGGTCCAAAGAGTGTCGGAGCGATTCTCCCGACCTCCGCGGTGACTGCAAGGCGGATGGCGAGCGTGATCGAGCCATCGTCCGGCCTGCCTGTTCTAGAGCTTGGACCCGGTACTGGCATCATCACGAAGGCGATCCTCGAACGGGGAATCGCGCCACAGAACGTGGCCTCGATCGAATACTCTACCGATTTCTACCAGCACCTCACCCGCACCATTCCGGGCGTGAACTTCATCAATGGGGACGCGTTCGATCTAGACCGCACGCTCGGAGAGTGGAGGGACCGCAAGTTCGACGCCGTCATATCGGCAATCCCCATGCTGAGCTTTCCGATGGAACAGCGCATCGCACTTCTGGAAGATCTGCTGGATCGCATGGCTCCGGGTCGCCCCGTGGTCCAGATCACCTACAGCCCCATTTCTCCGATCGACGCCCGGCCGGACCGCTTCCACATCAAGCATCTGGATTTTGTCGTACGCAATATCCCGCCGGCGCAGCTATGGGTTTACAGCAGAGGCTAGATCGCCATGTTCGGCGTCTACATTACGCATCCGCAGGTGGATATAGACCCGAACATTCCAGTCCCGGAGTGGGGGCTTTCCACAATTGGTCGCGCACGCGTTCTCAAGTCGGCGCAATTGTCATGGGCTGTCACCCTTCAGCGGGTTATTGCGAGCGAGGAGAAGAAGGCGATCGAGACAGCGGAGCTGCTGGTGAGCCTTTCCGAGACGCCTGTTGAGATCCTGCCGGACATGCAAGAGAATGACCGTTCCGCGACCGGCTTTCTCCCGCCACAGGAGTTCGAGGCGGCCGCCGACCAGTTCTTTGGTCACCCCCATGACAGCTACCGCGGCTGGGAGCGCGCGGTGGACGCGCAGGTCCGGATCGTCGCTGCGGTGACGAAAATCCTCGACGAGCATGACCCGGCCATCCCGATCGCCTTCGTTGGGCACGGCGGCGTTGGGACACTTCTGAAGTGTCATCTGGCCGGCCATCCTATTGCGCGCGACCGCGACCAACCTTCAGGCGGCGGCAATCTCTATGCCTTCTCCCTTGCAGACCGGAGCCTCTCATGCGACTGGACGCCTATGGAAGAATGGAAGGGATTCGGACATGGACCCGCGTGACCGCCTGATCGTTGGCCTCGACGTTCCCACCGTGCGCGAAGCGCAGGCATTTGTCTCTGCCCTTGACGACGAGGTCACCTTCTACAAGGTCGGCTATCAACTCGTCTTTGCCGGAGGTCTCGATTTCGCCCGCGAGCTCATCGGGGCCGGCAAGAAGGTGTTCCTCGACATGAAGCTTCTGGACATCGACAATACCGTGGCAAAGGGTGTCGAGAACATCGCCAAGATGGGCGTATCCATGCTGACGTTGCATGCCTATCCCAAAGCGATGCGCGCTGCCGTTGAGGCCGCAAAGGGGTCGGATCTGACGCTGCTCGGCGTCACTGTCCTCACATCAATGGACGATGCGGATCTGCGCGAAGCAGGCTATGACTGCGACCCCAAGAGCCTTGTCCGACGCCGTGCCGTGCAGGCACGTGACGCAGGCATGGGAGGGATCGTTTGTTCGGCCGAAGAATCTGCAGAGGTTCGTCGCATCGTGAGCCCGCAAATGAGCATCGTTACCCCGGGGATCCGCCCGCTAGGATCCAACGCCGGCGACCAAAAGCGTGTCATGACGCCCAGCGATGCCCTCCGCGCTGGATCGACACATCTGGTTGTCGGGCGTCCCATCGTAAAGGCACAGGATCCGAAGTCGGCCGCGCGTGCCATCGTCGACGAAATGGCGGCCGCGCTCTAACTCAGCACAAGGAGAGATCATCATGCCCAAGGGATACTGGATTGCGCGCGTCGATGTTCGCGATGCCGAGCGCTACAAGGATTACGTCAGCACCGCCAAGCCGGCCTTCGAGCGCTTCGGCGCAAACTTCCTTGCGCGCGGGGGAGAATTCGTTGAGCTTGAAGGCGGTGCTCGTGCTCGTAATGTGGTGATTGAGTTCCCTTCGCTTCAGGCGGCTGTCGGCTGCTACAATTCGCCCGAATACCAGGCGGCGGCCAGGATCCGCCAAGAGATTGCAGACGCTGAGATGGTGGTCGTCGAAGGCGTTTGAGCACTCCTCTGGATGCGGCATTTCTCAGGCTTCCAGTTGCGGTGCATTTAGTCTAAGAGACCGTCAACAATCAGACCATCATAGCTCTCGGAGCAGCATCATGACCGTGTCCAACCTGCCACCTCTCGTCACCGTCTTCGGGGGATCGGGGTTCGTCGGGCGGCATGTGGTGCGCACGTTGGCGAAGCGCGGCTATCGCATCCGGGTCGCCGTGCGCCGGCCGGATCTCGCAGGCTTCTTGCTGCCCTATGGCTATGTCGGCCAGATCTCACTGATCCAGGCCAATCTCCGCTATCGCTATTCGGTGGATCACGCGGTTCAAGGCGCATCCTTCGTGGTGAACTGCGTCGGCATTCTGTTTGAAAGCGGCCGCAACTCCTTCGACGCCGTTCAGGACTTCGGTGGCAGCGCCGTGGCGGAGGCCACGCGTGCCGCAGGCGCCAGGCTTGTGCATATTTCGGCGATTGGTGCTGACGAGCATTCAGCCTCCAGCTACGCCCGCAGCAAGAGCCGGGCGGAGCGCGCGGTCCTGTCCAACATGCCGGATGCGGTCATTCTGCGTCCCTCCATCATCTTCGGGCCGGAAGACAGCTTCTTCAACAAATTCGCCGGCATGGCCAAGATGTTCCCGGCCCTGCCACTGATCGGCGGCGGCAAGACGAGGTTTCAGCCCGTCCATGTCGAGGATGTCGCCCAGGCCGTGGCACTCAGTGTCGATGGGGTGATACCCGGTGGCAGGATCTACGAACTCGGGGGACCTGAAGTTCTGACTTTCCGGGAGATCCTTGAGTTCGTACTGCGGACCACCAATCGCAAGAGGCCGCTTGTGTCGCTGCCCTTCGGCATGGCCTCGCTACTTGGCAGTGTGGCATCGCTGGTTCCTCTGATCACCCCGCCCATCACCGGCGATCAGGTTGAGTTGCTGAAGAGTGACAACGTCGTCTCGCAGGATGCAGCCGAAGAGGGACGCACGCTGGAGGGGATGGGCATCAGCCCGACGCTGATGTCCTCGGTCGTGCCATCCTACCTCGTTCAATATCGCCCGCAGGGCCAGTTCACGAACACCGGCAAGGCCGCCTGACAGGCGCTTCCTGCGTCAGGGCTCACCTTGCTGGCGCGGAACATGTTGCACGAAGGTCGCAACTTCGAAGACTCGCGCATTAACGGGCGATTCAGCAACTTCCGCTATTGAATTCGTTCCTGCCGGACAATACACGCCCTGCAGCGAAAAGTGCTCAACACCGTCACATCCTATCTGAAAGGCATCTTCCCATGGGCAAGCCCATCGCACTGTTCTTCGTGTGTGCGGCACTTACCATTCTCGCCGGCTCCTTCTTCGCTCCGAAGACAGATGCGGCAGGCAACAGCGAATGCGCCCCAGCCTATGGGCTCGATCCGTGCAGCACTTCGTCCATTCCGGTCAGCGCCGTACGCTGAATAGTTCAACATCTTCAAATGGATCATGCATCGACCGGGCTTAATCGAAGCTCCGGCGGGCTTGATCTATTGAAGTCGAACTTTTTTTCCGGAATACTCCACCTTGGGAGAAGGGCAAAAGCCCGCCCAATGGGAGGAGAAATCAATGGGAAATGCTGATAAGG
>DASYHX010000396.1:0-2850 GCA_035998065.1 Pseudorhizobium sp. | reverse complement strand
GGCTTCGACACGACAGAGAACGATCCGAAGGCCGGAACGAACGCCATTCTCGCGACGTGCGACGGGTGGATCTGCGAGCGGGGCGATGGGGGTCTCCTCTTCACGGTTGGCAAGTTCCGCGAAGACCGTGTCGAGACACTGTCGGATGCCGATATCGTCGGTCATCAGGTGCAATATGACGTGCTCTTTGAGGACGAGATCAATCGGCTCATACCGAAGTTCACCTATCCCGAGGTCAAATACGCGACGTCGGACACGGACTTCTTCGAAGATACGGCTGCGCAGCTCGTCTCAGGGCGCGTCCTTGCGCAGGATGCGGATTACCGGTGGGTGCAACAGTGGAGGCAGGCAAGGCGGCTCGGCAAGCGCGACTGGCTGCGCATCCAGGAGAAGGTCTCCGGATCACTGGACGTTCGCCTGTCAGGCATCAATGCCATTTACAGCCGGTGGGTGAGGCTCAACACGCCGATCACGCTTCCGCGGCTCAACGGCAAGCTGATCGAAAACCGGAAGTCGACATTGGCGCTGCTGAACGGCGGCTTCAACATGGAGTTCGTGAAGCACCCGGACAACATCGATGAATGGTTCCTGTCCGACGAAGGTCAGCAGCCTCCTGTCCCTGATGAGCCAGACGCTGACATCATTGAGACGCCCGTCGTGAACCTGGTGCAGGCGAGGGCAAGCGCAGGCTCCGTCTACATCCGCGTCGTCATCATCGATCCTGAAGACGACAGCCTGACGCCGGTCGTATTCTATCGAGTGGCTGATAACGGTTCGGGAAGTCCAGGGGCATGGGTGGAGCAGGAGTTCCCTGACACGGCGCCCAGCGGCGGCTTCATTGACCTGAACACTCAGGTGGTGCCCGCCGACCAGCTTCTGGATGTGCAGGTCGCGTTCCTTGCCACAAACAGCAAATACGGCCCGCGGTCGACACTGGAGCAAGTGGTTACTACGGCCGATCCGACGCCGCCTGCAGCCGTCACTGACGCATCGGCTACGGGTGGCGTAGGGCAGGCAACGTTCAACTGGACTGGTGGCAATAGCGGCAACTACGCCGGCGCGAAGGTCTACCACAACTCGGTGAACGACTTCGCGACCGCGACCTATGCCGGGCCGGTGGAGTTCGGGGCGCCGAGTTCTGCGGATAGCGCCAGCCGATTGATGGCTGCCGGTACACGCTGGGGCTGGATCGTGGCCGTGAACAGATCAGGCATTGAAGGTACGCCAACTGCGACGGGCTCGTTTGTCGTCACCTGATCAACAGAACATCGATTTCAACGACTCTGGCCGCGCGCCGGAACTTCTCGCATGGAGAAACCATGGCAAACGAAATCATCGACGCGTTCCGCACAGCTTGGGACACTGGGCCCGCATCCGACCCGTACAGCCCTCGGAAAGAGTTTATCTGGGACATCGCTGGGAAAACTGTCCAGGACCAAGTTGATGCGCTGGGTGAGAGGGTAGATTCCGTAAACGCTGGCTATGTGCGAAAAGCGACATGGTCCGAACTTGCCGGGTCTGCAGGAACTAAGGACGGTCAGCCAGGCGAAGTAGTCAACGACAGCGGCACTCATACCGACCCCGTGGTGGGCGGAACTGTGCCCAACGAGGGCGTCTATACTTGGTCCGCCTCACCGGCAGGATGGAGACGTGTAGCGGATACGGGCATAACGTCTCTCGAGCAAGAGGTGGAAGAGCTCGGTTCACGCCCGATTCCCACCGAGACGTTTTCGGATACCTACGCTGCTGTCTTGGCATCTGATGAGAATGAGAGGGTCCACCATGCAATTCGTCATGATGGTTCCATCCATCCACTTGAGCCACCGGCACATAAGCCTTTCATTGCCTACGTTTCTGGCTCATCCCCCTCCCGCAAGGTGATCGTAGAGAGGGACGATGGAACGGCATTCGAAGTGGCAGGTGGCTTTGAGGGGGATGCATACAATCCGGCGATGGCGGGGGCCAAGTGCCGGTACTACGTCAACCGAGGCGGGCGGGTCTATCTTGAGTATCAAGAGATGGAGCCGACAGCCGGTCTTGACCCAGACGTGACGACGATCGCCCACATCGTCACCTATGGCCAGTCGCTCGCGGTCGGTGCCTACTCCGGAGCTTTGCTCAACCCGACGCCAACCTTTGCGGCACGAGCGCTGATGTTTAAGTCCGGTATCCGTACCCTCGATCTCGACCACTCGCCGGTGTATCGCGATCGCCGGCAGGACGTGGCGCTGCTCGACCACCTGACCGACGCTTACGAGAAGATAGCCGGCAACTATGGCGAGACCGGATGGGCGAGGATGGCAGCGGCGGTGCTTGCGGGCGCCAACGCGCTTTCGGCCGCGCATGCCGCGCTGGTAACGGCGCACGGCATCGGCGCCAGCTCCTACAACTCCCTGAAGAAAGGTACCGTGCCCTACACGAACCTGCTCGTGGGGGTGCGCCGTGCCTTTAACGCTTCACGGCTACTTGGCATGGCCTATCGCCTGCCGGCGGTCATCTTCGTTCAGGGGGAAGGTAATGCCGCATCGACCTCGGCAACCGACTACCGCGCCAACCTCGAAGAGCTTCAGGCCAATCTCGACGCCGACATCAAGGCGATCACCGGTCAGAGCGAAGATGTGAAGCTGATCATCGACCAGCTTTCGAGCTGGACCCGCTCGGGGGTCGCGACATCCGGCGTTCCGATTGGGCAGTTGGACGCGGCGAAAGCGAACCCGACGAAGATCTTCCTTGTGGGGCCGAAGTATGCGCTGGCCTATGCGTCTGATGGCCAACACATGACCGCAACCGGCTATGCGAGGCATGCGGAAGAGGTTGCTCGAGCATGGCGGGCTATACAAGCCGGGGCTG